>NZ_JBHWEB010000157.1:0-19614 GCF_042734395.1 Amycolatopsis sp. NPDC059657
TGTGTTTTGGTTTTGTTTTGGGGGTCTAACCCCCTTTTCCACTTTTTTTGGGGGTTGGGGGGTGGTCGTTTTTCCGGGGGGGGGGGGTGGGGGGGTCGCTGCGGCCCCCCCCCCCCCCCCCCGAGGCGCATCCGATCCAGGTCCGATCTCTGGGCCTGACCAGAACGGGACCTCAAGCACGACGCCGGATCGCTGCGACACAAAGTCATGGTGGCGGTGCGCTCGCTGTCGAGCGGTGCGCACCGCCACCATGACGCGACGCGTGATCAGCCGAATGTGCACTGATTCTCGGGCAAGGGGCGGTCGGGAAGGCTCGAATCAGGCCTGAAGCAGACTTTTGCGGTACGGGAGAAGGGACCGTAGTTCTCAGACCCGAATCCCGCTGTGCCGAGGTGCACCCACAGTTTGGCCGCGTTGGCGCTGGTGCGATGTCCCCACTTGGCGCCGTCGGTGAGGCCGCGGCACTTGTGGTAAATTCGTTTGCCGGTCGAATCAGACTCGTCTACGCATACTTTCACAACTTGAAAATGTGAAACGTTGTGAACGAAGACGAATCCCAGATCGCTGGCTTGGGCCGCAGGTGTCATGGCGACGCCGGAGATCAGGGCGACGGACAGTGCTGCCACTGCGGCGGACAATTTGTTACGCATAGGTATCCTTGCGCTCGTGTGGTGTACATATTCCCGGATCGGAACTGTATCAACGGCCCGGTGGTCGCGTCGCGGTCATCGCCGCAATTCCTCATTTTTAGAGGCTGTCTATAGCGAATCTACGAAACTGGTCGTGTCCTCACGATCGCCGAAAGCCGGATTGAGCGGACACTTCGCCGGAATGTCGAACGCCGCGAATCTCGCCGGCCTGGGTGAGTGGATTCCGCGACTTCGGCAAGATAACTCCGCGCGCGACTCGGTCGCGTGTTCGTGGTTCACTCGCGCGGTTCCGCCATGCTCACGAGTTCAACGGCTGGAGCGAGCGTGGCAATAGAACCTGCCAGGGTCGAGTTCGGCCACGATCCCCGGCAGCACGTCGGTGTGGTAGCCCAGTTCCCAGCTCTGGCCGCACGGGTGGGCGGACCTGGCCCGGTCGGCGAAAGCCCAGAGGTTTTCGTTGCCACTGTTCCACATGGCCAGCGAGGCGTGGGACATCAGCCGGGCGACGTTCTCGCGGGCTTCGGCCGCGAGCTCGGCGCAGCCCGGTTGTCGCTTCGGCTGGGCGGCAGGGGAGGGCGGGAAGTCTTGCCAGACAAGGACACCACGTTCGTCACAGACGTCGTAGAAGTCGTCGGACTCGTAGCTCCCGTCACCCCGGACCCGCAGCAGATTGACCGCGGCGGCCACGGCTTGGCCCACTCGGACGGCCAGGCGGCCCTTGGTGATCCGGCCGGGGAAGTGGTCATCGGGAACCCAGTCGACGCCATTGACGAAGATCGGTTTCCCGTTCACGACCACGGTGAACGGGGCGTCGATCTGCTCGGGCGTCGTGTTCACGGTGACCGTGCGGAACCCGATCCGTTTCGCGACGACGTCGAGTCGTTCACCGGTCGATTTCGCGCTCAGCTCGACCGCGAGGTCGTAGAGCGGCTGCGCACCGTGCCCGGCGGGCCACCAGCGCTCGACGCCGGGTACGTCGACGGGCCCGATGATCGTCTTCGCGCCGGCGGGGACGAACAGGGTGCGCTCGGCGGAGCCCACGGTGATCCGCAACAGCAGGTCTTGGTGGTGCCTGTCGGCCCATTCGATGTCCGCGTGGATTTCGACCTGGCCGGTCCCGTCGCCGGAGACGGTCACGACCGGCCGGACCCGCGCCAGCCTGGCGAGGTGCCAGCGTTCCAGCCGGACCGGCTCGAGGAGCGTGTTGAACGGGTGCGGGTTTACCTGAGGATGTCCGTCAAGGCCGGGTTCGGCCTTTTCCGCGGATGTCCGCGTGGAGGAGAACGACACCGTGAGGTCGTTGCCGCCGCGGGTAAGGAGGTCCCTGATGTCAAAGCGGTAGCCGCGGTGCTTGGTGGCCACGTCGCCGAGTAGCCGCCCGTTGAGTTCTACGGTGGCTTCGGCGCCCAGGCCGTCGAAGACGAGATCAACTCTTTCGTGCCGGTTCAGCGTCGCTGCCGTGAACGTCGTCGTGTACCGACTGACCGTACGTCGCGTCCAGGCCGGTTCGGCCTGGGCCTGGTCGGCGAACGAGTCGCTGCTCGGCCCGGCGGCCGGTAGGTCGACGTGGGTGCTGCCGGCCACGGCCGTCGGCACCGTCGTGCCCTCGGCGGCGTCGGGGATCTCCGTCGAAGCCGCCGTCAGCTGCCAGCCGTCGTGCAGGTCCTGCCGGATCATGAAGACAGTCCTTCCGTGGATGGGGCCTAGGCCGCTTGGACCGCGTCGCTACTGTGGAATACGTTTTCCTCTGCAAGGCGTTGACAGGCTACATGGCAGCGTGGATCGAGTCACGGGTTCTTTGAGTCGGCAATGTGCCCGCGTCTTCGAGTGAGCGCATTGGGCCTGGTGGACGTCGAGAAAGTTCCGCCATGTGTCGTGCCGCTCACCGGGGCATCAGGTCGCTTCTTGGCGGGTGAAATACGACCGCCAAGGCTGAAAGCGTTTTCCGAGGTTTCCCGGATTCACGGAGCTGTGATCATGGTGTAACCGGCTGTTCCGGCGCTGGTATGACCGTGTTCACCGAGCTCCGCAGGCCAGGAGTGCCACGAGCATGACTGTCAGGCGGGTGGCCAAGGGGTGCGGTGGCGACCTGGTGGTACTGGCCGGCTCAGAACCCCGCCGCGGTGGCGGTTTGATCGAATTTCCAGCCTGCGGGGAACACGTTGTCGCGGATCACCGTTCGTCCGTGTGTGTCGGTGACCTTGAAGCTGATGGCTTGACCGGTCAGTGTCCTGCCCGATTCCCAGTTCATGCCCCAGTTGCGGTTCATCGGCAGCCAGTCGGTCTTGCTGCCCTTGATCCACACGGCTTGCGTGCTCCACCGTGAATTCGAGTCCACGAGCACCAGGTTGAAGTTGGGGTTCCCCCTGATGGTGAAGCGCAGCGGCGAGGGGCCGTCGGTGTCGGCTTCGCTGTAGGTGATGGGCACGATGCCGGCCTTACGCTGGGCGATCTTGAGGAACGCCGTTTCGGAGAGGTCGAGGTGCTCGCGTGGCGGGTTGCACCATCCGCCGTTGTTGTTGGGAAGGCTGGGGTTCGGTGGGCAGAAGTTGGTGATCCGGACCGTGATCGCCGGGCTGCCTGGTAAGCACCAGCGACTGTCCGTGCACTGCACCTTCAAGCGTGTCCCGCAACTCGCGCCGTCCTTGAAGAGCACTTTGCTGACCGCTGTGGACAGTTCCCCCGGATGCGTCGCCTGCCAGTTTCCGAAGCCGCACGCCCCGCCTTGATTACCCGTGTAGAAGGTCGCGTGCGCGGGCTGCCCGGCCGCCGAGGCGGCGGGTGCCGTGCAGGCCAGCAGCGCCGCGGCCACGAGAGTGGTAAAGCGGATCATCCCCATGGGAACCGTCCTTAAGCGCAGCGACCGCTGCAGGCACAGTAGTTGCTCGCGGTCGGGGTCGGCGTGGGCGTGAATCCGCCCGGTCGCTGGAGCTTAGGCTTTGCCAATCGATCAGGTCACTCCGAAGATTCTGAGTGTTCTTCTGGGAGAGTGTCATTGGCTCGCTTGCCGCTCGCTGGGGCAAGGTTCGTGACAATTCCCTAAGTCCGCTCAGAGATGTTCGGAAGCAGGCCTCGGGTAATCGAAGTTTTGTGAAAACGCCAAGAAATCCTTCTAGTGTTCCGCGCATGGGATGAATTCCAGATGTGGAAAGGCTGAGGAGGGTGTGCTGTGCGGGAGACATCGGGCATCGTCGTCGAGGACGAGCGGCTGGCCGAGCTGGTCGACCCCACCGTCGTGGTGGAACGGCTGGGCGGTGGTGCGACGTGGAGCACGGCGCCGCTATGGCTGCCGGGTGAGAACGCGGTCATCTGGTCGGACGTCGTCGGAAACCGGGTGCTGCGGTGGACAGCGGCGACCGGCGAGGTGACGGTCGAGTCGGCCGAGGCCGAGTTCCCCAACGGTCGCGCGCGCGACCACCAGGGCCGTGTGGTGACCTGCTCGCACGGCAAGCAGGCGATCGAGCGCGCCGAAGCCGACGGCACGACGGCGGTGCTCGTCGACCGATCCGGTCCCGCACGACTCACTTCACCCAGCGATGTCGTGGTGGCCTCCGATGGCGCGATCTGGTTCACCGATCCGCGGTACGGCGTCGTCGAGCCGGACGAACCGCACTGTGGTGATTCCGGCCGAGGCGCGGACCACGTGTATCGGCTGGTGCCGGAGACCGGTGAACTCACGTCGGTGCTCGATGGCGTGGAGGAGCCGAACGGGCTCGCGTTCTCGCCGGATGAGCGGCGGCTCTACGTCTCCGACACCTCGTGTGCGCTGCGCGCCGACGGCACCGGCGCGCATTGCATCCGGGTCTACGACGTCACCGCGGAGTGGCGGTGCGTGAACGGCCGGCTGTTCGCGGAGGTCACCCCTGGTGTCGCGGAGGGGTTCTGTGTCGACGTCCACGGCAATGTTTGGACCGCCAGTGCCGGCTCCGTGCAGGTGTACGCGCCGGACGGCACCCGGCTGGGGACGATCCCGGTACCGCAGCGGGTCGGCCACCTGTGCTTCGGTGGCACGGACGGTGACACGCTTTTCATCGCGGCGTCGACGAGCCTCTACCGGCTGCGCACTACCACGCGGGGAAATCTCGGGTGACCCGGGCAGGAAGCTTCTCGGGTGTTCAACCTTCGAGACGTATGTGCCCACCTGGGGCGGATGACCACTTCGTCGCGCTAACAGATTTCTAGAGATCTGCGGAAAAGTTCGGCCGTGGCTGGTGGTGCGGCACCGTCCGTGCTCACAATTCGCCTGGCGATGAAGTCGCCGCCTCATTTCCGGTCTGGAGCTGAATCATGGTGTTCACTCGGTTCAAAATGTATCTCGGAAAAAAATCGATGCGTGCTGCCAGGACGCGTCCTCTTATGGCCCTATTGGCAACACTTGTCGGTCTCGGAATCTGCGCGCCGGCAGTGGCCACTGCCGCGCCCGTGTCCCATTGCAGTTTGTTTGTGGAGACCGGTGCGGTGACCTGTTCCACGCGTATGGCCGCCCAGCCGAACGGTGGCGCCCAGCCGAACAGCGCCGATCGGGCGGGCGGCGGCAGGGTGATCATCGGCAGGGTGTTCGAAGACCAGGACTTCCGCGGACGCTCGTTCACGATCACGGCGGCGCATCCGTGCTGGGACGGCAACGGACGTGACTGGAGTGTCCAGCTGGCCAAGTATGGCTGGGCGAATCGGATCTCCTCGGTGCAGGCGTGGGGTAACTGCTGGTTGAACCTCTACTCCGGTCCGAACCTCAACGGCCAGCACGACGGCCCGTACAAGACTGACACCCCTTATGTCGGCCCCCAGCTGGACAAGCGCGCCCAGTCCATCGGGTTCGACTAGTCCCTCACGTCACAAGAAAGGGTTTCATGACCATGCGAATCAGGAAAGCTTTGACGCTTGCCATGATCTCCATCGCCACGCTCGGCCTGGTCACCCCGCTGGCGCAGGCCGACTCGACGCCAACCACCTGCGAATTGCTCGACAAGTGCAACAACGGCACCGATTCCTGCGTCTTCCATCCCGCGTCGCGCAGGGAATTCGGAGGCCGGCGTCAGCATGTCGGCCGCACCACCTACAACTGCAGCAGTGTCAACCAAATCCAGGGTATCTCATGGGCTGACACCGACGGCGGCTCCAACAGCCTGGGCATTTCCATCGATGCGAGTATGAAGTTTGCGGAGGTCTACACGGTCAGTGTTTCGGCGACGTACAGTCACAGCTGGGAGTGGTCGCACACTGTCACCCGCACCGACAACTTGAACACGCCGGCGTGGGGCGTTGGCGAGATCTTCCACGCGCCGCTGATGCAGACCGTCACCGGCAACTATGAACTCCACTTCAGGAAGCCGTTCTACGGCCACTATTACTGGTATGTCAACAACTTCTCAGCCACTAGTCCGCTGCCCAACGACGGCTCGGTCACCTTCCACACCCGCGCCATGACCAAGGACGAGCGCAACCGCTGCCCACGGTGACACCTCCCCGGGTGACGCCGGCACGGTCGGTGTCACAGTCCGGAGGTAACGAACGCCACGTACGGAACGCACAAAGTTCCGTACGTGGCGTTCGTTCGTGTCAGAGCGGGTCTCCGTGAGGTCGGCCTGTCTTGCGAAGGTCTGGACGTTGAACGTTTCCATTCGAATACCTGAGGCGCTCTGAGGGTGCAAGGCATTTCAAGGGCGGCCTTTGGTGCGTGCCATGAGCACTGGTTCCGTGCTTCACGAATGACCTTTCCTGAAAAAGCGGAATGTGGGCTGGGTGCCTCGCATTGCGTCATTATTCGAGTTTGGATCGTCTCACACTTGACAGGTGGTCACCGGCGACCAGCTGATCCTCCGCTCCGATGACTCCAGTGAGGACTACACGATGGCCATCTACTTCGTGCGGCACGGTGAATCCGTGGCCAACGAGCAGAACCTGTTCGCCGGGACGCAGAACACGCCGTTGACCGAGCTCGGCGTCCGGCAGGCGCACCAAGCGGGGAAGCGGGTCGCGGCGCTGGGGATCCGGTTCGACGAGATCCATGTGTCCACTCTGGACCGGGCCGGTGACACCGCGGCGATCATCGCGGGCGAACTGGTCACCCGGCCGGGTGAGACCGTCGTGTCGGCTGAGCTCGTCGAACGTGATTTCGGGGTGTTCACCGCCCGGAACAAGAGCCTCATCAAGAAGAGCATCGGGTTCCGCGCCTACACCGAGTACTTCCACAGCAGCACCGGTTGTCCTCCGGGCGGGGAAAGCTGGACGCGGATGTATGAGCGGGTACGCACCTATTACGAGTCCGTGCTGCGGCCGCTGTCCGAGGCCGGTCGCCACGTTCTGGTCGTCACCCACAAATACGTGGTGGAGATGTTCGCGCTCGTCGTGGCGGGAATGTCACCGGAGAAGTATCGCGACTTGAAGATCCCCAACGCCAGGCCGTTGTCGGAGGCCGACCTGCGGCGGATCTGCGCTGCCCCGGCGGCGTCGTCGGCGATGCACGACCTCGGTGAGATCGTCGAGATCCGGCTGCCCGCGCTCGTCGCGGGTTCGGCCGTGTTCGGCGTGCTCGCCCAGCTCACGCTGCGGGTGCCGGTGCCGCCGGCGGTGTTCTCGGTGGTGCTGACCGCGCTGCTGGCGGTCAGCACGTTCTTCGGCATGCTCCGGGTGCATTCCGGGGTCGCGCGGGGGGTCGGGCACAGCCTGCGGGTCATGCTGCCGCTCACCCTGCTCCGGCTTGTCGCCGGGCTGGCGCTGATCTGGAGTGGCGCCAGTGTGCCGCTGGTGCTGCTGGGGCTGTTCCTGCTGCTGCCGCCCGCGCTGCTCACCCCGGCCTTGTCCCTGCTGTGGGACGGGGACTACTTCACCTCCGTCCGGCAGGCGATCGCCGCTTCGGTGGTGTTTCCCGTGGTCGTGCTGGCGGCGGCGTTGTGGCTGCCGGACCGGTTCGGCGCGCCCGGCCCGGCGCTGGTCGGTTACGCGGGCGTGCTGCTCGGCGCGATGGTCCTGCCCACGGCACTGGCCCAGGCCCTGCGCACACGCGACCCGATCAGGGCGGGGCAGCTCAGCACGAACTGGAACTGGCTCGGCGGGCTCTCCCTGATGCCGCTGGCCGCGTTCGCGACCTTCGCGCTGAGCCCGGCGATCGGGTTTTCGGGACTCGGCAGCCCAGGGGAGTTGGTCGGACTGGCCGAGGACGCCGTCGCGGTGGTCGCGGTGCTGCTGGCCGTGCGCCTGGCCGCGCTGGGGTTCTCCCGATGGCGTGAACTCTGCCCGCGGGTCGCCCGCGACCTGTTCATCACGCAGAGCACGCCGAATATCTTCCTCTGGTTCGCGCTCGCCGGCGGGCTCCTGCACACCACGACCGGGTATTTGACGCTGCTGGCGCCCACGCTCGCGTGCGGGTTCTTCCTGGCCATGTACGCGGACGAGCTCGTCTTCGTGCGCAAACACACCCGCGACCTGGGGCTGGCGGTCACCTCCACGGGCAAGCCGACGCTGCGCCCGACCCTGGCTTAGTGCGGCAGCGGGGTCGTTTGATCGAGTCGCGGACCAGCGGTTGTTGCCCGACGGCGGTGGCGAGTGCGTCGGCCCGTGTCTTCCCGGCTGGGGTGCCGAAGCGATGGTCGCAGGAGATAGCCATCTTCCACGCAGCGTTCCCGCTCACCGGCCAGGACGCCGGGAGGTGGAGCCGGCGGTCGATCAACGCCCGGCCCTTGGCCGAGACGTAGGTCAAGAACACCCCGAGCAGGCAGTTCACGATCTGTGTGGATATCTCATCAGAATAGGTAGCCCCCGTGAATTGGTCTGTGGCAGTACCAAATTCACAGGGGCTACCGTCCGTGGTGAGCCTATTGCCGACCCGCGGTGGCCGATGGTTATGAGGAAACGCTCAACGCTGGGGGATCAGTTGGAATTGCAACCGCCTGTTCGACTGTCGCCGGTGTAGTAAGGGTTGCCGACGGCGTCTACGCGGAAGCAGTAGTCACGGTCCGCCGGGAGGGCGGTCTTGTACACGTCTTCCCCGCCGGGGTACGAGGTGACGCCGTGGAGTGAAACAAGCAGGCTGTATTTGTCGTTCGCGTTGAAGTACCAAAGAGCACGACCACCGATCCTCCTCTTTTGCCTCCAGGTGTACACGGTGCCGGTGCCGTCGGCATGGTAAAGCTCGGCGCGCGCCGACCAGCTCGGCGCTCCATGGGTCGAGATCAAGATGAAATGCCGTGAGACCGCCGCCGCATTGGCCGGTGCCGCGACAAGACCCAGCAGCATACCGGCGGAGAGGAGGATTGTGGCCAACGGCGTGAAGAGCCGTTTGAAGCTGCGCATGATTATTCCCTGAAGTTACATTCGGGCTCGTTCGGAGCCGTCGAGCTGTTCGCGCGACAAGTGTAATGTTTGCCAGCCGAGTGGCCGCCTGCAATCCGTGCGGGCAAAGTTCAGGTCTTTCCCTATGGCGCGTCCTGGATATGCGGAGAAATGGATGTTGCGCAGCGCGATGACGCTGCCTGTGCGGCACGCCGCACAGGAGCGCCGCGCCACCTCGCCCTGACTGAACTGGTACCCCCATGCTTCACCAGGTCCGCCAGCGCTGGGAGCGTGCACGGCATCAGAGGGTGGGTTCGCCCTTCTGGCTAGTGGATCTCGTTGTATTTACAGGTGCGTCACATCAGGCTAGTGTGAACGTTCACAGTCTTCCGGTTCGTTGTCCCACTGTCGCGCCGCCTTCGTCACCGCTGATAAGGAGTGCATCGCAAGATGCCGACGCCTCACCACCGACGGAGCACGTACAACCCTTCGCCAGCACACCGGACGGGTTCAATGACACAGCCTTCCCTCGATCCGACCCCGCCGCGACGTCCGCGGAGGCGCCGCGCCACAGTCGTGCTCGTCGGCGCACTGATCGCGAGCGGCGCCGCGCCGGTCGCGGGACCGGCGGCGTACGCGGCCGTCGACCCCGTGGCGTCCGACCGCGTCGACGCGGCATCGGCCCCGAAGTACGCCGGTTACCTGTTCACCTACTTCACTGGCGAGAACACCTCCGCGGGCGAGCAGATCTACTTCGCGCTCAGCCAGGGCAACGACCCGGCCCGGTGGCGCCGGCTCAACGGCGGGCTGCCCGTGTCGACCTCGACCGTGGGGACCCGCGGCGTGCGCGACCCGTTCATCATCCGTTCCCCGCAGGGCGACAGGTTCTACCAGATCGCCACCGACCTGCGGATGTACGGCAACGGGAACTGGGACCAGGTCCAGCGGAGGGGCAGCAAGTCCATTGTGGTCTGGGAGTCGGCCGACCTGGTGAACTGGAGCGCGCCGCGCCTGGCCCGTGTCTCACCGGACACAGCAGGCAACACATGGGCACCCGAGGCCTATTACGACGAAGGACTCGGCCAGTACGTCGTGTTCTGGGCGTCGAAGCTGTACGCCGCCAACGACCCGAACCACACCGGCACCACCTACAACCGCATGATGTACGCCACGACCTCCGACTTCCGGACCTTCAGCGCCGCGAAGGTCTGGGTCGACAAGGGCTACTCGACGATCGATTCGACGCTCATCAAGCACAACGGCACCTACTACCGCTTCACGAAGGACGAGCGGAGCCCGTCGCAGAACGCGTGCGGCAAACTGGTCCTCGCGGAGAAGTCGGCGACCATCCTGAACCGCGGCTACTCCTTCGTCACCGAATGCCTCGGGAAAAACGCGATCAGCCAAGGTGAGGGTCCGTTGGTCTTCAAATCGAACACCGACGAACGCTGGTACATGTTCATCGACGAGTACGGAGGGCGGGGCTACGTCCCGTTCACGACCACCGACCTGAACAGCCGGCAGTGGTCACCCGTCTCCGGCTACACGATGCCCGGAAAGCCACGCCACGGCACCGTCCTGCCGATCACCCAGGCCGAGTACGACCGGCTACTGCAACGCTGGGGCTGAAGTGTGGTTCCCCGGCAGGGGGCACGAGCGAATGCGCTCGTGCCCCCTGCCGGGGTAGGTCGCTACGCGCAGGTGCGGTCGATGTTGTAGTAGTTCGCGCCGGTCTGACGAAGTTTCGTTGTTGTGTAAAGGTTGTTGAGACCGAGGTTCTGGTTGGAACCGTTGGCCAGTGCGTAGCCGAAGCTGTTGTGCGCCCGGCCGGCGACCACGTGGTCGTAGTTGGAACTGAAGAAGCACTGACCGGACGGAGTGCTGGTGGGCGGGGCGCTCGTGCCGGTGGTGGGCGTGGGTGTGCCGGTCGGCGGGTTCTCGTGCGCGATGATGAACGCGCGCATCGCGGCGAGCGCGGTGGCGTTGCTGATGATGGTGAAGTGCGTCGGGGCCGACGGTCCGGAG
This sequence comes from Amycolatopsis sp. NPDC059657, assembly GCF_042734395.1. Taxonomy (NCBI): domain Bacteria; kingdom Bacillati; phylum Actinomycetota; class Actinomycetes; order Pseudonocardiales; family Pseudonocardiaceae; genus Amycolatopsis; species Amycolatopsis sp. NPDC059657. Next base: position 10,947 of record NZ_JBHWEB010000157.1, read on the forward strand.
AGCAGGTAGTTGTCGTCGGCGCCCGCGAGCTTGGCCGTGTCGTACGGTGCGGCGTTGATGTCGTTGACCGACCGGATGGTCATGTAGGCGACCTGCGGGTGGCCCGGAACCTCGGTGCCGGAGTTGAGGTCACGCAGGAACGGGGAGTTCGCGGAGCCGAACTGCTGGCAGGACACGCAGAACTGGCAGCCGTTGTTCGGTGCGGGCAAAACGTGAACTTGACTCACGTATGTGTCAGCCATCACCATCATCCGATGGACGCCTACCTCGGGGCGCGCACAGGAGGTTCACGATGAGACGGCATCGCAGGATCCTGTCACTCGCGGTAGCCGCGCTGACCGCGATCGCGCTCAGTGCCGGTGGCGCGCCGACGTCGTCGGCCGGGCCGAACTGGTGGGAGCCGGTGAACCGGCCGAGCCCGGACAGCGAGATCGGCGCGACCGGCGCCCCGTTCACCGGCAGTCAGGGTGGGGAGGTCCGCGGCTTCGTCGACGCCCACAACCACATCCTCGCCAACGAGGGCTTCGGCGGCAGGCTGATCTGCGGCAAGGCGTTCTCGCCGGCGGGCGTCGCCGACGCGCTGAAGGACTGCCCCGAGCACTACCCCGACGGCAGCGGCGCCACCTTCGAGAACCTCACCGCCGATCCGGACGGGCACCACGACCCGGTCGGCTGGCCGACCTTCAAGGAATGGCCGACCCACAAATCGCTGACGCATCAGCAGAACTACTACGCCTGGATCGAGCGGGCGTGGCGCGGCGGGCAGCGCATCATGGTGAACGACCTGGTGAGCAACGGCGTCCTGTGCGCACTGCCGATCATGCCGAAGGATCGCGGCTGCGACGAGATGGACGCCATCCGGCTCGAAGCACGCAAGTCCTGGGAGATGCAGGACTACATCGACGGCATCTACGGTGGCCCCGGCAAGGGCTTCTTCCGGATCGTCACCAGCCCGGAGCAGGCCCGCCAGGTGGTGATGGACGGCAAGCTGGCGGTCATCCTCGGAGTGGAGACCTCGGAACCCTTCGGCTGCAAGCAGATCATGGACGTCGCGCAGTGCTCGGCCGCGCAGATCGACGCCGGGATCAACGAGCTGTACTCGCTCGGCGTGCGCAGCATGTTCCTGTGCCACAAGTTCGACAACGGCCTGTGCGGCGTGCGCTTCGACTCGGGCAGCACCGGCCAGATCCTCCAGGCCGGTCAGTTCTCCTGCTGCGCCACCACGTGGACGACCGAGGTGTGCCCGGGTCCGCAGCAGGACAACCCGATCGCGGGCGGCGACCCGGCCAAGCGCTGCAACACCCGAGGCCTCACCCGTCTCGGCGAGCACGCGCTGCGCCGCATGATGGAACGGCACATGATGGTCGAGCTCGACCACATGAGCGTCAAGGCGGCCGCGCGCACCCTGGACATCCTCGAGGCGGAGAAATATCCCGGCGTGCTGTCCACGCACAGCTGGATGGACGCGGGCTGGTCCGAGCGGGTGTACAAACTGGGCGGTTTCATCGCAGGCTATGACACCGGCTCGGAGAACTTCGTCAGCGAGTGGCGGCGCAACAAGGCCCTGCGTGACAAGTACAAGGTCGGCTACGGCTTCGGTTCCGACATGAACGGTGTCGGCGGCTGGCCCGCGCCGCGCACCGGCGCGACCAACCCGGTGGTCTACCCGTATCGCAGCTTCGACGGCGCCACGATGATGGATCGGCCGAAGACCGGCGAGCGAACCTGGGACATCAACGTCGACGGCGCCGCGCACTACGGCCTGATCCCGGACTGGATCGAGGACGTCCGCATGGTCGGTGGGCAGGCTGTCATCGACGACCTGGCAAGGGGAGCGGAGTCGTACCTGAGGACCTGGAAAGCCACCACCACGCATGTCCTCGGCACCAACCTCGCCAACGCGAAGCCGGCCACGGCCAGCTCGGCGGAGTGGAACCCGTTCGTGAACCTGTCGCCGTCGAGCGCCGTCGACGGCGACCGCGGCACCCGGTGGTCCAGCACCTGGAACGACGGGCAGTGGTATCAGGTCGATCTCGGCTCCGAACAGACCGTCGGCCGGGTGACCATCGACTGGGAGGCGGCATACGCGTCCGAATACCGCATCGAGACGTGGAGTGAAGCCGCCGGCGCCTGGCGAACGGTCTGGTCGACCACCGCCGGAGACGGCGGCATCGACACCGCACGGTTCGACCCGGTCACCACGCGCAGGGTGCGGTTCTTCGGCGTCAAGCGGGCCACCCGCTACTGCTTCTCGTTCTGGGAGTTCGGCGTCTTCACCTCGTAGCGGTTTCTCTATGCGCCAGCGAATGTGTGACTGTCCGCTATGGACAGTCACACATTCGCTGGCGCCGTCCTTGGTGTGTCCGGCAATGGCGCATTCAGAATGAGCGATCACCGTCCACGCTGGCGCCAACGACCAACCGCCCGTTCTCTGCGTGGCATACGCGGGTCTACAACAGGCGGTTGACAAGCCGCTCATATTGCGGTATTTGCACTGGTCCGAAGATAGAGCCATAACGCCGATGACCAGGGAACGTCGGGATCTTCACGTTCATGTGCGTACGGAGAGGCTGGCCTCTACCTTCGGGAACATGACGGAGAAGACGATTCCCAGGCTGATGGCCCAGTCGATTGAGCCGGTGGCCGACTTCTACACCGCATTGGGGTTTGAGATCACGTTCCGGCAGACGGCGCCTTATCAGTTTCTGAGTGTGAAACGAGGGGGTGTCGAGCTGAACTTCTACGGAGACACAAAGTTCGATCCGAGGTCTTCCACGCATGGTTGCCTTGTCGACACCGATGACGTCGACTACCTGTATGCGGTCTTCACTGAAGGGCTGCGGGAGACCTTCGGTTCCGTGCCCGCTCGAGGACTTCCGCGGATAGGTGCGTTGAGGAACAGGACCTACGGGGTGCGAGAGTTCCTGGTGACCGATCCTGGTGGAAACACGCTCCAGATCGCGCAACCGACCAGCGAGAACCAACGGCACCAGCCATTGCCGAAAACGACGTTCGACCGGGCCATCCACATGGGCTCACTGTTCGCGGACTCCAAACAGGACTTGGAGCTGGCCGTGAAAGTCCTGGACCGGGCTTTGTCTCGGACCGACGAGGATCCGACCGAGGTTCAGCTCGTGAAGCTGCTGGTGCTCCGGGCCGACGTAGCGGTCCGCCAAGGCGAGCGGGCACTGGCCAGGGAACTGCTGGCCCGCGCCAGGGCCGCCAGGGTCAGCGGGCCGGAATTGGCTGACGACCTCCGGCGGATCACGGAGCTCGAATCCGGGCTGTGAGCAGCATTCAGGCGGCAGCCAGAACCGACCGTCACCGGGTGAACAGCGGCCTGCGGCATGAGCAAGAATTGCCCACCGGAGTGCAACGGGACCGACCTGGCAGGAGGCGTCCATGGCTGTTCGCTTGAGCGCGGTCATCAAGGCGCCGAACGGATACCTGCTCGTCCTCCGGCAAGACTCGCCCGACGGCACCCATCGACATCTGCTGCCGGGCCGCAGGGTCGACGGCACTGACCAGCCGTTCGAGGACGCGTTGCGGCGTGTCCTCCGCGAGCAGGCGAACCTCGCCACGACCATCGGCGCGCTCATCGGCATCGACAAGACCGGCGTGGACGACGAATACGTGTTCGTCGCGCACACCGACGAGGACAACTCGGTTTCGGGACACTTCACAGATCGGCTCCCGCCAGCGCCAAGCGGGTATTCCTGGAACTGCATCGAGCCCACGCCAACCGCCATCCACGACGCCAACTTCACGTCCAAGAGGATCGGAAACCTCCTCGCCGGCCACCTGCGACACGGCCAGCAGCCATGGGCACTGACCGATATCCGATCCCGACCGTCCGCCACTCGCCGCCACCACAAGGCGCCCTGAGCCGCGAGCGTCCGACGGCACACACGCGCCCGGCAACACTGGGATCATGCCCGCCTCGAGGCATGAGAGTGCGTTATCGGTGTGCTCGGCCTGTCATGCGCCGGCATCGGGTGGACTGCGGTCGGTTGCTATGGGCTGCTGGGTGTAACGGGTTCGACGGGCAAGGGGATGAATTTCCTGGACCGGCTCTGTTTCACCATCTTCCTGAGCACCAGTCGCCGAACACCCGAGGAGACCGATGAGGACCGAGCCGATCACTGAGGACACCATCGCCGAGGTCCGCATGCATGCCATGGCGCAGCCGGCGGCCGGTTTGCCCAGGCTGGCTCGCAGTCTCCTGCAGTTTGGGTGGCAGGTTGACCGAGCCAGCCCCAGCAAACGCATCCCATACTTCGAAGAGGCCGCGGCCATCTACCGGCGTTTAGTCACCGACGGAACCGAGGAACACCTCGGCGCCGCGATGCAGGCGATTGCGTCGCTTGGCCAGCAGTACTCGCTCGTACACGCCGACAGCCTCGCCTTGGCCGCGAGACACGAGGCTGCGGCACTCGCCCGCCGGGTCAACTCGCATCGCGAAGGCGGCACTCAGGAGTCCAAGATTCTCGCTGATCTCGCGCATGGTCTGGCCGAGTGCGGGCAGTTCGCTCAGGCGGCGACTGTTGAACGGGAGGTGGTTGACATCTACCGCGCTGCCGTCAGCCGGGGCGGCTACGAGTTGTCCAGCCTTCTCGCCTGGTCTCTGCTGGACTTGGCGATCTTTCTCGACCTGGCAGGCCAGGGCGAAGCCAGTCTGGCGATCGACCACGAGGCGCTGGCGCTTCAGCGCCGCGTGACAGAGACTGATCCCGATCGGCAGCTGCCCACACTCGCGATCTGGACGGCTGGGGCATCGCTGCGGCTCGCCGGCTCCGGCCACCCGCGGCAAGCGCGAGAGCTGCTGCGGGAATCCATCGCCGCCTGCGATCAACTCCCGGCCGAGGGCGAGCGTGGCAACTTCAGATTCCTCCAAGCCGTGCATGCCGCGCACTTCGCCAGATCAGGCGTCCACGACGAACAACCCGACGCCGACGGCGTGACCCCGATCGGCGTCCACCCGGACCAGTCCTTGCAACCCGTGTTCGGGTTGAGTTTTCACCACTGGTCCTTCAGCGTCAGGCATGCCTACCGCAAGGGATTGGCCGCCATCGGCGAAGCGATCATCGCCAGATCCAAACTGAGCCCAGGTGACCCGGCGCGGCTGGCCGAACTGGGGACCCTGGTGCGCCGCCGAAACATTCGTGCTTCGGTGCTCTCCGGCTTCGAATACCGCACCGGCCACTACCCGGACGTGCTCATCCCCGCACTGGCGCACGGCGTCGCCCTCGAGCGCTTGCTCCTCGCCGCCGATCCCATCCGAGGCCCTCAGCGGCTGGTTCGAGCTCTGACTGACCACGCCGCCGCATGTCTTACCGTGAGCGCGAACGCGAACGCGGCCAACATCCTGCGCGAGGCGCATGCTCTCTACATGACCATCGACAACCGGTCGCACTAGTTGACAAAAGCGTCGACGACCAGACCACTCGTTCAGACGCTTCTGGTGTCTGAGCAACATCCCGCAAACGAGCAGTTCGCGGCATGAGCGTGCATTGGCTCACCGCGAATGGGTCCTGTGTCGCCAGGCGATGGCGAGAGCCACTAGTGCTGCCGCTATGGGCAGTCCGCCTTCAGTATCAATACCGTCATGTCCAGGAGTCTTTGGTAGTACTCGCGGCCGTAGGCGTCCAGCTCGGGAATAACCCGAATGAGTCGCTGTTCGCATTCGGCGACAACGTCCCACCTCCAGTCATCCAGGCGACCTTGTTGCTTCAGCCAGACGGAGACACAACCGGCCGGGTCTGCATCAAGCATCACCAGGTCGAAGCCCGCCACGTCGGCACCGTGCCACCGGCTCGGGAACGACGCCTTGTTGTGGGCCTCGAAAAGCGTCGTGACTGCTTCCAGTCGATCCGCAAAATCCAACGGCTTTCCTCCTCCTACGCCAACGAAACAATGGTACGGACGCACGCTCATCGACATGACAGGACGCGCCATGCGGCAGTGAGTGCGTTCTGGCCGGGAAGGTGATCGTGGGTTCGGAGTCGGTCACAGTCTTGTCATCTGAGGAGATGTGTTTCTGGCGCGGGCAGCCACGCCAGCGCCTGTCCAGGCCGACTTCGCGTTGTTCAGGCACCGAAGTGGCGCGGGTGGGACCGCACGCTGGCCGCGATCGCCGCTGAGATCGCCGTCAGGAGGCCACCGACGGCGGTCAGCCCGGCGGCGATGCCGTTGGCTTTGTGGAAGCCGAAGACGAAGTCAAGCTGGGCCCCGAAGTCCGCGCCCCTCACCAGCGGGGACGCGAAGACCGCCGCGACGAACAGGACACACAGGGCGCACAGCGCCCACGCGCCCCAGATCGCCCGCGCGAACGTGAACGCCGCCGTGACCAGCAGGCACAACGCGGCGATGAAACCGCCGAGGACATTCACCCACGCCAGGCTCGACCATTCGTCGAACGGGCCGCTGATCTCGATGCTGGCGATCGCGAACCAGAACTGCCCGCCGTGACCAGGCCGAGGGACCCGGCGATCGCCGAGGCGGCGGCGTTGGCCATGGGGCGCCTGGTGAAAGAGCCCGCGCCGCCCCACACGGGCCCACCGACAGCCCCACCCGGCGACGCGAGACCATCCTGCGGATAGTTCGGCTCCCTGCCGGCCGACGGTGGAGCCGGCCACGGGGCAGGGGGCGCAGGCCGCGGGCGGGTGGGCTGGACCACGGTCGGCCAGGCATCTCCGTCGGCCGCGCCCAGCCGAGCGGGGGCGGCGACGAGCGCGGCGACCCGGTCGCGCTGGGCGGTGATCATCCCGTGTACCGCCGCGGGCCACGGCCGCACCGACGGCGCCAGCGAGCCGACCATCTCCAGGATCCGGGCCGGGGTCGGCCGTGCGGCGGGGTCTTTGGCCAGACACTGCGCGATGATCGGGCGAAGCCTGCCGGGTACCTCGGTGAGGTCGGGTTGGTTCGACACGACGTTGTTCAGCGTGCGCAGGGTCGAGGACCCGGCGAACGGGCTCGCCCCTGAGCAGGCGGCGGCCAGCACGCTGCCCAACGAGAACACATCCGAGGCCGGGCCCAGCTCGCCGCCCTCGGCCTGCTCGGGTGAGGCGAACCCCGGCGTCCCCACCAGCCACCCTGTGCGCGTCAGCTCACCGCGCCCGCCCTCGGCGGCCCTGGCGATCCCGAAATCGACCACCCGCGGCCCGTCGTCGGTCAGCAACACGTTGGAGGGCTTGAGGTCCCGGTGGACCAAGCCGGCCTCGTGGATGCCCCCCAGCGCGGTCGCCAGCCCCGCCGCCAGCCGCAGCACGGACTCCTCCGGCAGCGGCCCGGCCGCTTCCAGGGCCTCCCGCAGCGACGGGCCCGGCACGAACACCGACGCCAGCCACGGCACTGCGGCCTGCGGGTCGGCGGCCACGACCGCGGCGGTGTAGGCACCCGACACCTTCCGGGACGCGGCGACCTCACGGGCGAACCGCGCACGGAAACCCTCGTCCGCCAGCGCTTCGGTCAGCACCTGCTTGACCGCCACCAACCGCCCGTCCTGGCCCGAGGCCAACAGCACCCGCCCCATCCCGCCCCGCCCCAACTCCCCGAGCACCCGGTACGGGCCCACCGCACCCGCCTCGGCTTCACCCAGCGGCCTCACCATGGACTCGCCCGATCAGCCCGAACACTCTCCGCCAACCTCACGCACGCCTCCGCGGACAACTCTCCGACAAACCGCGGCGACCCTAGCCACCGCCGATGAAACCCCGATGAAATCACCAGGCCACAAGCCCCCGCCCTCGCACGGATCGAGGCCCGAACATCCTCAATTCGGCATGACAGCGTACGAAGAAGCTGGCTGGAGTCGCTGGCGCGGCGCAGATACGGCGTCGGATGTTGCTGGGGTTTCGGCCATATGCGATGTCACGCAGTGGTGACCAGGCGTTCCAGCTCGCAGGCAGACAGGTTTGGATTGCGAGCAGCCCCTTGGCGCAATACCGGGTCGGGGTCGACCAGCAGTCGGCGGACGTCGTCGATGGCCAGACGAGGGCTGGCCGCGGCGGTCTGGCGGACTTCAGCGTCGGGCGTCTTCCCTGCTGGACGGTTCGACGGCGTGGATTTTGGGCCGTGGAATGGCCCATAAGCCGGACCCTCGGCCCACAAGCCCCGGGTAAATCGGGCTTTATCCCAGCGGGGGTGGGCTCTGTTGGGGTTTCATAAGGATTTCATCGCTGCTCGCTAGGTTCGCCGGAGATCTCGGCTGACATGGGGAGTGGTCATGGTCTCTGCTGGTCGGAACCACATTGGGCGGCGGTTGTGGTCGCTGCTGCGTGCGACGGCGCTGGTCGTGCTCGTGGCGTTGGTGGCTTCGCTGACACAGGCGGTAGCGCTGCCGCCGTCTTCGGTGGCAGCACCACTGAAGGAGGTGCCGCGCGACCTGCCGGTGTTGTCGACGTCGTCGGTGCCGTCGCGGGACAAGTCCCATCAGGTGCCCGAGGCGAAGCAGCCGAAGGCCGACTTCAAACGCTTAGCGCCCGCCGGGGCCGCCGCCCGAAGATCGGCCGCGGCGCCCGAGACCAGCTTGGTCGGCCCGGTCGACGACGCCGTGGTGGGCACCGAAACGCCGGTGCTGCAGGTCGCGGCGGTCGGCGACGAGGTGCTGTACTGCTTCAAAGTGTCCACCGGGTTCGACGGCCGTTCGGGCAGCGTGGTCGACTCGGGC
>NZ_JBHWEB010000158.1:0-18917 GCF_042734395.1 Amycolatopsis sp. NPDC059657
ACCCGTCGCCTGAGCAGCCAACCGGCTACCAAGACCACCCGGCTCCGCCGGGTGCTGACGCGCGCCCACTCACCATTATTTTCGGATTAGAACCGGCCGGAACACTCACGAGGCCTCGTCAGCGGATGGCGGCGACCGGGTTGCCGTCCAGGAAGCCGGTGAGGCGGTCGACCATCGTCTCCCAGCGCCAGGACCGGCTGACCCAGTCGCGGCCCGCCTGGCCCATGCGGCGGGCTCGGACGGGGTCGGCCAGCAGCGCGGCCAGGGTTTCGTGGAGCTGTTCGACGTCCCTGCCGTCGACGACGTGGCCGGTGACCTCGTCGAGGACCGTCTCGGGGGCGCCGCCGGAGCGGCCGGCGACGACGGGGAGGCCGGTCGCGGAGGCTTCGAGGTAGACGAGTCCGAGGCCTTCGACGTCGAGGCCCTTGCCGCGGGTGCGGGCGGGCATCGCGAAGACGTCGCCCGCGTTGTAGTGCGCGGGCAGCTCGGGCCAGGAGACCGAGCCGGTGATCACGACGTTGCCGGTGAGCTCGAGGTCGGAGACCATCCGGGTCAGCGTCTTGCGGTACGGGCCGCCGCCGACCAGCAGCAGCGCGACGTCCGGGATGCGCTTGCGGAGTTCGACCGTCGCCCTGATCAGCTGATCCTGGCCCTTGCGCGGGACCAGGCGGGACACGCACACGACCGTCGGGCGGTCGCGCAGGCCGTAGCGGGCGCGGATCTCGTCGCGGGCCGCCGGGTCGGGGCGGAAGAGGTCGGTGTCGACGCCGGACGGGAGCATCTCGAGCCCGGCCATCGGGCCGAACGCGGCGGCGAAGCGGGTGCGGGTGTACTTGCTGACGTAGGTGAGCACGTCGGTGGTGTCGCCGATGCGCCGCAACGCCTGCCTGGCCGCCGGGAGCATCGACCAGCCGACCTCGTGGCCGTGGGTGGACGCGATGACCCGCCGGGCCCCCGAGGCGCGCAGCGAGTGCCCCAGCAGTGCGAGCGGGGCCGCCGCGCCGAACCAGACCGCCTCGCAGTCACGCGCGCGCATGATCTCCTTGGCGCGCTTGAGCACGTCGGGGGTCGGGAGCATCAGCGACGTCGGGTGGCGGACCACCTCGAAGGCGGCCTCCGCGTCGAACTCGCCGTGCGAACCCGACGGCGACTCCCACGACGGCGCGTAGACGACCAGGTCGTCCGCGGGCAGCCGGGTGGCCAGCGAGTGCAAGTAGTTCTGGATCCCGCCGGGACGGGGCGGGAAGTCGTTCGTCAGCAGAAGCGTGCGCACCACGGGGTCAACCTATCCGGCCCATGAAAAAGAGCCGGGGCGGCATGGCCCCGGCTCTTTTTCGGACGACTTGCTACGCGACCCGGCGTGCGCCGGCGTATCCGCTCTGCAATGGCGAGATCTTGACCACGTCGCCCGTGGTGGGCGCGTGGACCATCTTGCCGTCGCCGATGTACATACCGACGTGGTGCACCGGCGAACCGAAGAACACCATGTCACCGGGGGCGAGCTGGTCCCGGGAGACCGCGACGCCTTCCGAAGACGCCATCGCGGCGCTGGAACGGTTCTTCAGCGTGATACCGGCCCGCTGGAACGCCCAGACCATCAGGCCCGAGCAGTCGAACGAACTGGGACCGGTCTTGCCCCACGCGTACGGGCTGCCGAGCTTGCTCAGCGCGGCGTCGACCGCGGCCTGCGCGGCGGGGCCGGGCGCCTTGACGTTCGGCCGGGCGCCGCCCTGGTCCTTCTGCGCGTCCTTGTCGGACGGGTTCAGGAACGAGTAGGCCTTTTCCAGCTCCTTGATCTGGGCGTCGAGCGACTTCTTCTTCGCGTCGATGTCACCCTGGAGCTTGGCCGCCGCGTCCCTGGCCACCTGCGAGGCGGTCTGCGCCGCGGTCGCCGCGTTCTCGGCGGCCTTGGCCTGATCGACCGCGCTGGTCAGGCCCTTGAGCGCGTTGTTCTTGTCCGTGGCCAGCACGTCGAGCGCGGCTGCGCGCTCGAGGAACTCCTGGGTGGAGGCGCCGGAGAGCAGCGCGGAGACCTTGTTGAGCTGGACACCACTGGTGAACGAGGCACCGGCGAACTTGTCGACCTCGACACGGAACTTGTCGACCTCGACACCGGCAGCCGCGCCAGCGGCCTTGGCGGCCTCGACATCGGCACCGGCCTTCTGCAGGTCGGCTTCCCTGTCCTTGAGGTCGTCGGTGGCCTTGAGGTATTCCTCGTTGATCTTCTCGGCCTGCGTCGCGAGCTCGCGGTACTTGGTGAGCGCTTCGGACGCGTTGCCGGGCGGGGTCTGGAGGGCGGGGACTGGGGCTGCGATGGCCGGTGCTTGGGGGACGCTGACAGCCGCGAAAACAGCTGTAGCAGCCAATGCTCCGGACACCACGCGCTTGACTGGATGCGACTTCACGCCGCGCGTGTCTCCTCTGCTCGTCAGCCGCCTACCTGGGCAACGCCGTCGAAGAGATCGGGGGCTCTCTTCCTTGCGCATCGCGGGCGGACACACACCCGCGCCACACGTGGCGATTTCCCGCTGCGTACCTGGCCGAGTTCTACCTCAACAGGTAAAGCGCGCAGTGGTTCCGGCACAGCTCCCCGACAAAGCTGTTTCGGCGGCGATCCCGCGTAGCCGCCCCTGCTGCGACGGCGTTGGGCCACGAGATCTCGGCTAGGTTACGAAACCTCGGGCGCGACGTCCACCAGGGTGAGAGCAAAAACTCTCAGTGATGCGCCGAAACACCATCGGACCAGCAAATGCATATTAGTGTGACTGACGCTACATGCAGGGCGTTTGTTCGCTACCGACCGTTCATCAACTCAGAACGACCACTCGGCGCGTCGTCACTATCAGAGCGTGTCACGCCGGTCGTCGATGATCACCCCAGACACCGGTTTCCGGTTCTGCCATCGGCACCATTCGCAGACGCGGCACCATGCCGGCCTCGGCCAGCGCGTCGATCGCCCGGCGTTCGTCGGGGTCCCATTCCAGCGCGGGCGGCGCGCCGAGCAGCACGCTCACCACACAGTCCGAGCAGGCGTCACCGCGCACCTGGCACCGGTTGCAGTCGATGACCATGTTTTCGATCTCTTCGACGCTGACGTCAACGCCGTCCGGCCTGAGTTCCATCGCTCGCTCCCGTCACTTGGGCTTATGACAGGAACGGTAGGACCGACCACCGACAGTTTTGGAAGACTCAGCGGCAGGCGGCGGCGCGCTAGCCGGTGAACTCCCAGTGCCACGGCTCCTCGCGGCCACCGCCCGCACGCGCCCAACCAGGGTTTATCCAGCCGAAACGGCCAGCGTTCGCGATCAGCCAGCGATACTGGGAACTGCCGAAAGATTCCGCGCCACCGCACAGGTCGACGGCTAATCCCCAACCATGATTGCTGGTACCCGGAATGGCGGCCAATGACGGTTTGCGCCGATAAAGATCGACCTGCGCGCCGAACGTCCGATACGAGTCGGTCACACAGATAAGCGAGCCGAATGTCCCGCCATAAGCCTGCGACATCGCGTAGAAGGATTGCGCCGCGTCACAGCGCAAAACGTGCGAGCCGACGCCGATCGGGCACAAGGCCGCGACCGGGATCAAACCATTCGGATAGCCACCCCATGCGCCCGCCGCCGAGCCCTGCCGCGCCGGCATCTCGACGCCACCACATCGCCAGGTCAGTTCGCCATTCCCACGCTGCGGGACGGCCACAGCCTGGCGCGCGCCGAGCGACGGCCGCGAGACACCCACAACGGTGTCACCCGAAGGTATGGCCGAGACGACCACACCCGCCGTGCGGGCGTCCGAAACGAGCATCGTCCGTCCGTCGAGCACGATGCCGACCGACTGGACGCCGTAACGGGCCGGTCCGAGGAACACGAGATCACCTGGTTGGGCGACAGCGAGATCGACCGGACGGCCTACCGCCAGCTGGTCGCCCGCCGAGCCGGGCTGCGGCAGCCCGGCGCCGGTGAACACCGACCGGACCAGCCCGTCGCACGAGTACGCGACCGGCCCCTCGCCACCGGAGTGCGGCACGTACGGCTTGCCGAGCGCGCCCACGGCCGCCGTCACCGCCGCGATCGTCTCGCGCGGGAGCACCAGCAGCCGCTGGCCGTCCCTGATCGCCTCCGCGACGCCCCCGATGAGCCCGAGCGCGGTCAGCCCGGCAGGCAGGCGCGCGGGGTCGCGCAGCGCGGCGGCGGACGGCGGCGTGATGCCGGCGGCGGCGAGCCGGTCGGTGTAGTCCTTCCAGTTCGCGGCCGTCTTGGCGTTGAGCTCCTGCTGGGTCTTCTGCTGCGCGACGACGGCGTCGTTGGCCGCGGTGATCGGCCCGCGCAGCTCGGCGGACACCGCGTCGGCGCGGTTGGTCGCGTCGGAGGTCCGCTTGTCCAGGTCGGCCCGCCGGTCCGCGGCCTGCTTTTCGACCCCCGAAGCCGCCTGCTCGGCGTCGACGGCCTTGCGATGCCGCTCCAGCGCCGCGCCCAGCCGCGTGTCCTGCTGCGCGCGGATGAATTCGACCATCGAAGCGCCGTCGAGCAGGTCCTTGTTGTTCCCGGCCGCGATGAAGGCCGACAGCTTGCTCGGCCGGATCATCGAGGTGAACGCCTCACGCGAAAGCTGGTCGACCTCGGCCTGCTGCGCGGCGACCACGGCTTCGGCGGCCTGGCGCTCGGCGGTCGCGTGCTGCAGTTTCGCGGCGGCGTCGTTCAGATTCTCCTGCGCGAGCTGGACCTGACCGGCGAGCTCTCCGAGCTGACGCTGCACGTCGGACGCGCTGCGCTGCAGTTCGGCGACCTTGGGGTCGGCGAAGGCGTCACCCGGCCGCGGGTCGGGAACGGGGACGCCAGGCGCGACACCGGCTTCGACCCGCAGGTCACCAGGGTCGGCCGGCGGCTGGTTCTGCGCGCTCGCGGTCCGCGCGCACAGCAAAGCGGCGGCGATCACGAACACGGCGAGCAGGCGCGACTTCAAGAAGCTCCTTCGGCGGCAAGGGCTTGTTGTCCTACTGAAAACAACGCGGAATGACGCGTCAGGTTACTCCCGCCCGTCTCCCGCCACCGCCCTCAACGGAGGCGCTGACGCGCCACCGCGCTTATTCAGACCCGGCCCAAGCGACTGACCAGCACAGCCGCGGGCACAGGATGCGCGCCCGCGCTGCGTACCGAGTCCGCGACGGCCCGGTCCGAGGTGGCGACCACCATCGGTCTGCCCGGCGGTTCCGCGGCCACGAGCGACCGGATCACGTCATCGGCGAGCACGCCCCGATCGGAGAACAGCACCCGCACGCCCCTCGGCACGGCCGCGGGCACGGACAGCACGCCCGCCCCGTCGAACACGACCGTGACCTCGGCACCCGTCCGCGCGGCCAGCGCGGAGAGCTGGTTGGTCAGCCGATCACGCTGATCCGACAGCGCGAGCTCGGGATACCCGGTCTTGGTGACGTTGTAGCCGTCGACGATCAGATGGATGTTCGGCAACGCCAGCAGCTTGTCCAGCGCGCCCGCGTCCTGCACCCGTCCCCCGGCGCCGATGCCCGAGGTCGCGCCGCGCACGGTGTCCGCTGGACGCCGCGTGCCCGACCCGACCGAAAGCTCACGCCGCAGCCCGTTGACCGCGCCCTCGATGGTGCCGAGCAGCAGCGAAAGCCGCACTTCATCGGCCTGCCTCGCCTCACGCGCCGACTGCCGCGCGACCTCCGCGTCGGTCACCGCACGCTCCGCGCGCGCCCGCTCGCGGTCCGCTCGCTGCCGCTCCCGCTCCAGCTTCGCTTGCAGCGCGCTCACTTCGCTCGCCCGCACGGCTCCGCCACGCTCGGCTTCGCCTCGCGCCAGCTCCGCCGCGTCCTTCGCCTGCCGCAGCAGGACGCCCTGCTCACGCAGGCGTCCGCGCAGCTTCTCGAGGTCCGCTTCGCGTTCCCCGCGCGCGTTCTCCGCCGCGCTGCGCGCTTCGGTCAGCTCCTCCTTGAGCCGCTCCAGCTCCGCTTCGAGCCTCTGGTTGCGTGCGACGGCCGCGTCGCGCTCCGCGCGCAGCGTCGTCTCCTCGGCGTTCTTCGCGACCAGCCGCACCCGCGACGTCGCGCTCGACTCACCGAGCAGCACGGCGGCCGCCGCGGCGGCGACCGAGTCGGCCGAGTTGGGGTCGAGCGCGTCCTGCCGGTGGTCGCGCAGCCACTCGATGACGGCGGTCCTGAACTTGGACGACTCGCCCAAAGTGCTGATCAGCGCGGTGCCGCCGAGCTTCGCGCGCTTGGCCGGCGCGAACTTCGCGACGGGCCTGAGCTGGCGCGGGACGTCCACATTGGGCAGCTTGCCGAGCGCGGCGGCGGCGAGTTCGGCGATCCGCTCGCGCACCGCCTCCGGTAGCTCGGACCAGTCGACGGGCACCGCTTCGGCGCGCGGCTGAGGGCCGGCGGACGTGGCGTCCTCCGGGTGCTCTTCGCGGGCGGCCTGCGGGTGCATTCGCTCAGCGTAGGCCCCCTGGCCAACACCCGCGCTGGATGGGATGCCGTGGACACGGTGACGAATTTATGTCGGTGGGTGACCCTAGGGTGCGCGACATGGATTCGGGGCGGCGGTTCGAAGACGCCCAGCTGACGTTCGACGAGCTGGGAACACCCTTGCGTAGCACCACTTTCGTCATTTTCGACCTGGAGACGACCGGCACCAGCCCCGGCGCGGACGCGATCACCGAGATCGGCGCGGTGAAGGTCAGGGGCGGGCAGCTGCTGGGCGAGTTCGCAACCTTCGTGAATCCAGGGATGCCGATCCCGCCGCAGATCGTCGCACTGACCGGGATCACCACCGCGATGGTCTACGACGCGCCGACCATCGACAGGGTGCTTCCGGCGTTCCTCGAGTTCATCGGCGGCGCGGTGCTGGTCGCGCACAACGCGCCGTTCGACACCGGGTTCATCCGCGCGGCCTGCCACGCGCACGGGTACGCCCAGCCGCGCAACGCCGTGGTCTGCACGGTCCGCCTGGCCAGGCGCGTGATCCCGCGGCACGAAACCCCGAGCTACCGGCTGTCCGCGCTCGCGATGCTGTTCAACGCTGCGACGACGCCGAACCACCGCGCGCTCGAGGACGCGCGCGCGACGGTCGAGGTGCTGCACGGGCTGCTGGAGCGCGTCGGCAACCTGGGCGTCCACTCGCTCGAGGAGCTGATCGACTATCTGCCGGAGGTCACGCCCGCGCAGCGGCGCAAACGCGGCATGGCGGCCGATCTGCCGGACAAATCCGGGGTATACCTGTTCCGCGGGCCCAGCGACGAGGTGCTGTACGTCGGCACGGCGTCGAACCTGCGCAGACGGGTCCGCCAGTATTTCACCGGCTCGGAGAGCCGCGGCCGCATCCGCGAGATGATCGCGCTCGCCGAACGGGTCGACGCGATCGAGTGCGCGCACTCGCTGGAGGCGGAGGTCCGCGAGCTGCGGCTGCTCGCGGCGCACAAGCCCGCGTACAACCGGCGGTCGAAGAACCCGCACAGCGCCTGGTGGGTCGGGCTCACCGACGAGGCGTTCCCGAGGCTTTCGGTGGTCCGGATCCCGAGGGACGGCCTGCTCGGCCCTTTTCGGTCCCAGACGGACGCACGGACCGCGGCGGACACGCTGGCGGGTGCGTCCGGCCTGCGCACCTGCACGCAGCGCATCGCCGCGCTCGGGGCCTCCGGAGCCCCCTGTGTGCTCGCGGAGCTGGGGAAATGCGGGGGGCCGTGCGCGGGTCTGCAGAGCGTCGAGGAGTACTCCTCCGGCGTGACGGCGGTGTCCGAGCTGATCGCGGGCCGAGGCGGCGAGCCGCTGCACTCGGCGGCCGCGTACCTGACGCGGCTGGCCGACGGCGAGCACTTCGAGCAGGCCGCCCGGCATCGCGACGATCTGGCCGCGCTGGTGCGCACGGTCGACCGCGCGCACCGGCTGGCCTCGCTGGCGGCGATCCCGGAGCTGATCGCCGCCGGCCCGGACGGTTCGGGTGGCTGGGAGTTCGCGGTCATCCGGCACGGCAGGCTCGCGTCGGCCGGCGTGGCGCGGCGCGGAATCGCGCCGATGCCGGTGGTCGAGCAGCTCGTGGCGGCCGCCGAGACGGTGTTCCCAGGCCCCGGCCCGCTCTTCGGCGCCGCGGCCGAAGAAGTCGGTTTGCTGGTGCGCTGGCTGGCGAAACCGGGCGTCCGGCTGGTGCGCACCTCGGTCCCGTGGGCGGAGCCCGCGCGGGCGGCGGGCGGCTGGCGGTCGTGGCTGGACCTCGCCGCGACGGCGACCAGCCTGGAGCGGGCCGGTTAGTTAGGATCTGGGCACAACTCTTGGGAGGCTCACTTGATCACCGCGATCGTCCTGATCCACGTTGCGGCCGAAACCATCCCGGAGGCCGCGCAGGCGATCGCCGACATCAAGGGCGTCACCGAGGTCTACTCGTGCGCGGGCGACGTCGACCTGATCGCGAAAGTCCGCGTGGCCGCGCACGAAGACCTCGCCGACCTCATCCCGGCGAAGATCAGCAAGGTCCCCGGTGTGCTCAGCACCGACACGCACATCGCGTTCCGCTCCTACTCCCGCGCGGACACCGACTCGGCGTTCTCGATCGGCGTCGAAGGCTGAGTCGCGGGCCTCACCAACCCAAACTTCACCTGCTCGCAGGGCTCAAGCAAAAGGGGTCGTGAGTGGTACGGCCGGTTCTAACCGGCGGGAACACTCACGACCCCCATGCGAAAGGCCCCCGCCAAGACTTGGCGGGGGCCTTCGTGTCGCGAAAATCAGTGCCCTGAGGTGATCTCCTTGGTGGCGGGCGCGTGGCCGTTCTCCGAGGCCTCCGTCGGCTCGCCGCCGATGGAGTCGGGCTGGCCACCGTGACCGTTCGCGCGGGCACGGGCCAGCGCGGCGGTCTCCTCGGCCGGGTCGGCGGTCCACCAGGAACCGGCGACGGCTTCGCCCGCGGAACCGAGCTTGTTCATCTTCTTGGGCACCGTGGCGCCCTGGTACTCCAGCGGGATCGCGTGGCCGTGGTCGTCGACCCCGCCCAGCGGCTGGTGCAGCTCGATGAACTCGCCGTGCGGGAGCCGCTTGATGATGCCGGTCTCGATACCGTGCTCCAGCACCTCACGGTCCGCACGCTGCAGGCCGAGGCAGATCCGGTAGGTGAGGTAGTACGCGATCGGCGGCACCACCAGCACGCCGATGCGGCCTGCCCAGGTGGTCGCGTTCAGCGAGATGTCGAACTGGTCGGCGATGACGTCGTTGAAGCCCGACAGCTCGATGACCATGAAGAACGCCAGCGCCATGATGCCCAGCGAGGTGCGGACCGGGGTGTCGCGCGGACGCTGCAGCAGGTTGTGGTGCGCGGTGTCGCCCGAGAGCTTCCGCTCGATCCACGGATACCCGAGCAGCAGGCCGAACAGCAGTGGCATGCCGATCATGCCGGGGAACGCCACCGCCGGGATCGTGTAGTTGCCGAGGTCGATCTCCCACGGCGGCCAGATCCGGAGCATGCCGTCCGCCCATGCCATGTACCAGTCAGGCTGGGAACCGGCGGAGACCTGCGCGGCGTTGTACGGGCCGATGTTCCAGATCGGGTTGATCTGGAAGAGGCCGGACATCAGCGCGATGACGCCGGTGACGACCGCGAAGAACGCGCCGCCCTTCAGCGCGAACACCGGCATGATGCGCACGCCGACGACGTTGGTCTCCTTGCGCTTCACCCCGGGGAACTGGGTGTGCTTCTGGTACCAGACCAGCGCCAGGTGCGCGCCGACCAGCGCGAGCATGATGCCGGGCAGCAGCAGGATGTGGATCGTGTACAGGCGCGGGATGATCTCGTTGCCGGGGAACTCCCCGCCGAAGATCGCCCAGTGCAGCCAGGTGCCGATGACCGGGCTCGCCAGCACGATGCCCGACAGCGTCGCGCGGATACCGGTACCGGAGAGCAGGTCGTCCGGCAGCGAGTAGCCGAAGAAGCCTTCGAAGCAGCCCAGGATCAGCAGCAGGCCACCGATGACCCAGTTCGCCTCACGCGGGCGCCGGAACGCGCCGGTGAAGAAGATCCGGAACATGTGGACCATCATCGAGGCGACGAAGATCAGCGCGGCCCAGTGGTGCAGCTGCCGCACGAACAGGCCGCCGCGGACGTCGAACGAGATGTCCAGCGTGGTCTCGAAGGCGCGCGACATCGCGACGCCCTGGAGGTTCGTGAAGCTGCCGTGGTAGATGACCTCTTCCATCGACGGGTCGAAGAAGAGCGTCAGGTACACACCGGAGAGCAGCAGGATGATGAAGCTGTAGAGCGCGATCTCGCCCAGCAGGAAGGACCAGTGGGTCGGGAACACCTTGTTGAGCTGGTGGCGCATGCCCTTGGCGAGGTGGTACCGATCGTCGGCCCACTTCGCACCGGCACCGGCCGCCTTTTCGACGGGGTTGGTGCCCTTCGTCGGTGTCGTCAGTGAACTCATTGTGACTTCCGCTCCCAAAAGGCCGGTCCGATGGCCTCGATGAAATCGCCCTTCGCGATTAAGTATCCATCTTTGTCCACGGTAATCGGAAGCTGCGCCAGCGGCCGGGTGGCCGGGCCGAAGATGGGCTTCGCGTAGTGCAGCGCGTCGAACTGCGACTGGTGACAAGGGCAGAGGATGCGGTTGGTCCGCTGCTCGTACAGGGAGGTCGGGCAGCCGACGTGGCTGCAGATCTTCGTGTACGCGTAGTAGTCGCCGTAGTTGAAGTCTTCCTGACCCTGGCGCTTGACGACCTTGGCGGCGTCGGACGGGCGCAGGCGGATCAGCATGACCGGGCTGTCCACCCGCTTCAGCGCCTTGATCAGCGCCTCCTCGTTGCCGTCCTCGCTCTTGCGGTACGGGAACACCGTCTCCATCGCGCCGGCGTCGAGGTCCTCGGCCTTGACCAGTGTCGCGTGCTTCTCTTCCCAGTTGCCGGTGAACCGGCGCAGGTAGACGACCTCACCGGGGTACTCCGACTTCCACGGGGTGTGCCAGAGGGAGTCCTTGTTCTCGGTGTCCTTCCAGGGGTCCTTGATGAAGGACGCCACCGGCAGCGCGGCGGCCGCGAGGCCGATCGCACCCATGCCGAGACCGGCAGAGCGCTTGATCAGCGAACGCCTGGCGATGGTCGAGCGGTTACCCGCGTCGGCCAGCTGCGCGAGGATGGTGGCCTTGTCGACCTCCGCGGAGCCGCCGTCGCCGCGCTCCTGGATCGCCACCTCGTGCGGGATGAACTTCTTCGTGTACAGCAGCAGGCCGATCGCGAGGCTCAGGATCGCCACGCCGAGCGACACGCCCAGCGAGGGCGTGAACAGGCTGTACCTGTTGTGGCCGTCCGGGTCGGACGGGGCCTTGTACTCCCACCACTCCGGCCACGCGACGACCACGACGAACGCGATCGCCGACAGCGCCGAGAGCCCGAACCAGGCGGCGATGGCGCGCTCGGCGCGCTTCTCCGCGCGGGTGCCCTTGACCGGCCAGGGGTCGGGGTACTCGACGAGGTCGACCCCGTCGAGGTTCGTGCCCAGCTTGACCAGCTGATCACGGTCCATCTCGGCCAACTCCGCCTCACTCGGCGGCTTCGGCCCCTCCGCGGCGCTCATGCCTTCGATCCAATCCACAACGTCACGCCGATCAGACCGGCGATTCCCACGATCCACGCGATCACGCCTTCGGACGACGGGCCGAACCCGCCGAGGCCGTTGCCGCCGGGGTTGTTGTTCCCGTCGGACACCGACTTCACGAAGGCGATGATGTCCTTCTTCTCTTCAACGCTGAGCTGCCGGTTCGAGAACTTCGGCATGTTCTGCGGGCCGGTGAGCATCGCCGTGTACAGCTGCTCTTCGGTCGCCGGGTCCAGGTTCGGCGCGAACTTGCCGCCCGAGAGCGCGCCGCCGCGGCCGGTGAACTGGTGGCACGAGGCGCAGTTGAGGCGGAACAGCTCGCCACCGCGTGCCGGGTCCTTGCCGCGCAGCGCCTCGCCCTTCTCCGCGGGCCGCTCCGGGCCGCCGCCGTGCGCCTGCACGTAGGCGCCGACCGCGTCGATCTCCTCGGGCGTCAGCTTCGGCGGCTTGCGCGGGATCTGGGCTTCCTGACGGGCGGCGGGCATCCGGCCGCTGGAGGTCTGGAAGTAGACGGCGGCGTCACCGATGCCGATCAGGCTCGGCCCGCGGTCCTGCACACCTTCGAGGTTGAGGCCGTGGCACTCGATGCAGGTGTTGTTGTAAACCTGCTCGCCCTTGCGCAGCAGAGCCGGGTCTCCCTGGGCTTGCGCGGTCTGGGGCGAGGGGGCGAACACCGCGTACAGCCCGCCGACACTGAGCAGCCCGATGCCGAGCGCGAGTGCGCCGGCGAACCGCCTGCGTGCCTTGGTCCGGGCCCGGAACCTGCGCTCCGTCTTCGCCTCGGTGTTCTTACTGGTGGTCATCTCTGCGGCAACCCTTGCTGTCAGTTCGGGCCGATGTGGACGTGGTGGCTGGCTGTGCTGCGGTCGATCAGGGAAGCAGGTAGATGACCGCGAACAACCCGACCCACACGATGTCGACGAAGTGCCAGTAGTAGGACACGACGATCGCCGACGTCGCCTGCGCGGGGGTGAACTTGCTCAGCCTGGTCCGGATGAGCAGGAACACGAACGCGATGAGCCCGCCGATGACGTGCAGTCCGTGGAAACCGGTCGCCAGGTAGAACACCGTGCCGAACGGGCCGGACGGGATCGTCAGGCCTTCTTCGACCAGGTTCAGGTACTCGTAGCCCTGACCGCCGACGAAGATGGCGCCCATGATCAGGGTCGCGATGTACCAGCGCCGGAGGCCGTACACGTCACCCTGCTCGGCCGCGAACACGCCGAGCTGGCAGGTGAACGACGAGGCCACCAGGATCACCGTGAACGGGATCGCGTACGGCAGGTTCAGATGGAACTCTTCGCCGTGCAGCAATGGCGGCCAATGGCCGGAGGAGTTCTGGGCCTTGACCGTGAAGAACATCGCGAACAGCCCAGCGAAGAACATGAGCTCGCTGGAAAGCCACACGATGGTGCCGACACTGACCATGTTCGGCCTGTTCAGCGAGTGCACCCGCTGGCTGATGGTGGGAGCTGCCGTTGTCACGCGTCGCATTATGTCCTCTCACGCCGTCGCGCGTCCGCTCGGGTCCACGGCGGGTCGCGTGCGGACTCGATCACAATCAGGAGGGACCTACCCGTGAGTTTGCTTGATCGGCTCCGCGACCTGGTCAGAAAGCCGCAAGAGCCCGATTTATCCACCTCAACGCCCGGTTTGACCGTGGTCGCGTCGGCGTTCGACCCCGCGGAAGCCGACTCTTCCGTGCTCGCGAGATCACCCGACTGGGTCGCCGAACGGCAGGCGGTGCTGCGCCATCACCTCACGCTTCCGTCGGGTCGCGTCGAGGAGGCCACGCGCACGCTCGCCCAGGACGGCTGGGAGCTGCGCGAACAGTCCCGCGACGGCGACACCGTGACGTTGCACGCACTGCGTGTCCAGACACTCGACGCGCTGCACTGCGCCCAGGAACGGTCCCGCATGGCCGGTCTGGCGCAACGGCTCGGCGGCGACTCGCTCGGCTGGGACGCACTGCAAGCCCCTCCTCCTACGTGATCTCGGTCATGGCCGATAGCATCGGGCCGAACCCCACCGCTTCTGGAGGAATGCACGATGAGCGACTCGCTGAGGATCCTGGTGTTCAGCCACAAGCCGGAGGTGCGCGAGTCGATCATCAACGCGATCGGCCGCCGCCCGGCCACCGACCTGCCGAGGGTCGAGTTCGTGGAGGTCTCCGGCGTCGGCAAGGCGATGGAGGAGATGGACGCGGGCGCCGTCGACCTGGCGCTGCTCGACGGCGAGGCCCAGCCGACCGGCGGCATCGGCCTCACCCGCCAGTTCAAGAACGAGATCGAGAACTGCCCGCCGATCGTGGTGGTCGTGCGGCGCAAGGACGACCGCTGGCTGGCCACCTGGTCGCAGGCGGACGCCGTGCTGGTGCACCCGCTCGACCCGCTGACGGCCGCCGAGACCGTCGCGGACGTGCTGCGGCGCGTCCCAGCCGTGCACGGGTGAGCCGGATGGCACAGACCTGGCCCGCGCTGCTCACCCAGCTCGTCGCCCGCGCCGATCTGTCCGAAGCGGACACCACGTGGGCCATGGACCGGATCATGGCAGGCGAGGCGACCCCGGCTCAGATCGCCGGGTTCGCGATCGCGCTGCGCGCCAAGGGTGAGACCGCGGCGGAGATCTCCGGGCTCGCCGCGGCGATGCTGGCGCACGCGCGCCGCGTTTCCTGGGACGGGCACGCGGTCGACATCGTCGGCACCGGCGGCGACCGGTCGAACTCGGTCAACATCTCGACCATGGCGTCGATCGTGACGGCCGCCGCCGGCGCGCCCGTCGCCAAGCACGGCAACCGCAGCGCTTCGTCGAAGTCGGGCGCCGCCGATGTGCTGGAGGCGCTGGGCGTGACGATCGGGCTCGGCCCCGAGGACGTCTCGCGCTGCATCAGCGAGGTCGGCATCGGCTTCTTCTTCGCGCCGGTGTTCCACCCGGGTTTCCGGCACGCCGGGCCGACGCGCAGCGAGCTCGGCGTCCCGACGACGTTCAACCTGCTGGGGCCGCTGACGAACCCGGCACAGCCGTCGAGCGCGCTGATCGGCTGCGCGTACGCGGACAAGACGCAGGTGCTCGCGGAGGTCTTCGCCAGGCGCGGCGCGACGGTGCTGCTCGTACGCGGCGACGACGGCCTCGACGAGATCACCACCACGTCGACGTCGACGGTCTGGGTGATCACCGGCGGCGAAGTCCGCAGGGAGACGTTCGATCCGGCCACTTTGGACATTCCGCGCGCCACGGCCGAGGATCTCCGCGGCGGCGACGCCTTGGAAAACGCCGAAGTGGTCCGTCAACTCGTGGCCGGTAAGTCAGGTCCGGTCCGCGACGCGGTCCTCCTCAACGCGGCCGCCGCGTTGGCCGCGCACAAGGGCTTCTCCGGCTCACTGACGGACGATCTCCGCGCCGGCCTCACCCGGGCCGCCGCCGCGATCGACTCGGGCGCCGCGGCCACTCTCCTGGCCGACTGGGCCGCCTTCAAGCCCACCCCCTGACCCAGCTGAAAAAAATCCCAATGTGGCTTTCGTCAGCTTTGAGCTGACGAAAGCCACATTGGCGGGCTGAAACCTGACCAATGCCGCATTGGGATTTTTTTCCCAGGCCCTGGCAGGCGAAAGGCCCCCTCCCGGAGTCCGGGGAGGGGGCCTTTCGGCAGGTCGAAGGCTCAGTCGTGGTTCGGGCCTGTGTGGTACTCGAACACCAGTCCGCCGATCGTGATGAGCAGCATGGCGATGGCGATCACCAGCAGCCAGACGTGGAAGAACGCCAGCGCCAGGCCCGCGAGGCCGGCCGAGGCCGCGAGGCCGATCGGCCAGTAGCTGCCGGGGCTGAAGAAGCCCAGCTCGCCGGCGCCGTCGCTGATCTCGGCTTCCTCGTTGTCCTCGGGGCGCGCCGAGTCCAGGCGGCGTGCCACGAACCGCAGGTAGGTGCCTGCCAGCAGGGAGAGCCCGCCGGTGAGGATCAGCGCGACCAGGCCGACCGGCTCGGTGCCGTACCCACTCCAGAAGTGGGTCATGATCCCGTAGGCGATCGCCGCGAGGAAAGCAAAGCCGGTGACGAGTTCGAAGATCCTGGCTTCGACCTTCATGACTGAAATGTCCTTACTGGTGTCGAACGCTGGTCGGGACGGCGAGTGGCGGCGCGGCTCAGCCGGACGCGGTGCGCGCGGTGCGGTCGGTGTTGAACGGCTGCGTCGTGACGGCGTGCGGGGTGCACAGCTCGCCGCAGTTCATCGCGGTGAGCGCCTCGGACGCGGTGTTTGACTTGCCGGTCTTCGGGTTGATCTGCCCGCGCAGCTTGAGGTAGGCGTCGTACTTGTCCGCCGACAGCGCACGGACCTCGAAGTTCATCACCGAGTGGTAGGTGCCGCACAGTTCCGCGCACCGGCCGACGAAGGAGCCTTCGCGGTCGATGGTGTTCTGGAACGTGTCGTCCTGGTTGTTCTTGCGCGGGTTCGGCATGACGTCCCGCTTGAAGTGGAACTCCGGCACCCAGAACGAGTGGATGACGTCGGTCGACTCGATGCGGTACTCGATGGTCTTGCCGACCGGCAGCACCAGCAGCGGGATCTCGGTCGAGCTGCCGACCGTGCTGATCTCGGTGCCCTCGGCGTTCTTCGTGCCCGGGTACCGGAAGTCCCAGTTCCACTGGAACGCGATCACGTCGACCTTGACGTCCGGGTTCGGCTTCTTGTCGAGCACGTTGCTCTCGGTGGTGGCGGTGAAGAAGAACAGCACGCACACCATGATCAGCGGGGTGATCACCGTGAAGAGCTCGAGCGGGATGTTGTACTGGAACTGGCGCGGGAGCACTTCCTGCTCACCTTCGGCCGTCGCCTTCTTGCGGTGGAAGATCACCGTCCAGAAGATCAAGCCCCAGACCACGACCCCGACGGCCAGCGCGGCGATGACGGTCCACGTCCACAGCTGCCGCATCTGCTCGGCCTGGTGGGTGACGCCTACCGGCCAGCCGAACCGCAGGATTTCATCACCGGAGCAACCGGTCGCCATGACGGCCA
Organism: Amycolatopsis sp. NPDC059657; assembly: GCF_042734395.1. NCBI lineage: Bacteria > Bacillati > Actinomycetota > Actinomycetes > Pseudonocardiales > Pseudonocardiaceae > Amycolatopsis > Amycolatopsis sp. NPDC059657. Next base: position 16,603 of record NZ_JBHWEB010000158.1, read on the forward strand.
CCAGCACGGCCAGCGCGGCGATTTTGCCGGACTTCACCCAAAGCCTCCTCGACCGAACTTCGTAACTGCAGCGGAGCCTAGCCGAGTTGGCGGCTCCCGCTGACCAAGGGGTAACTCATTCCGCGTGTCCACCCACAAGGGCAGGTGCACGTACACCCCGGGCATACTTGGGGCCTTCTCCCCCCGGTTGCCGATCTTGAGGTGTGTGAATACGCGTGTGCGGCCTGCTTGGACTGATCTGCGCCACTGAGAGCGACGCGGTCAACGCCCGCGAAGCCGTCAACGCGGCGATGCGCTGCCAGCGCCACCGCGGCCCCGACGAGCAGGACACCTGGGCCGACGGCGAGGTCGTCTACGGCTTCAACCGGCTCGCCTTCATCGACCTGGAGCACTCGCACCAGCCGCTGCACTGGGGCCCGCCCGAGGCGCCGGACCGCTACACGCTGAACTTCAACGGCGAGATCTACAACTTCCAGGAGCTGCGCGCCGAGCTCGAGGAGCGGTTCGGCGCGAAGTTCAACACCGAGGGTGACGGCGAGGCGATCGTCGCGGCGTACCACTACCTCGGCGCCGACGCGGTGAAGAAGCTGCGCGGGATGTTCGCGTTCCTGATCTGGGACTCGCAGGAGAAGCTCGTCTACGGCGCGCGCGACCCGTTCGGCATCAAGCCGCTGTATTACGCGCAGGGCCCCGGCGGCATCGCGTTCTCCAGCGAGAAGAAGAGCCTGCTGGAGCTCTCGTCGACGCTGGGCGTCGAGGAGAAGCTGGACCGCACCGCGCTGCAGCACTACCTGGTCCTGCAGTACGTGCCGGAGCCCGAGTCGCTGCACGCCGCGATCCGCAGGCTGGAGTCGGGCACCTCGTTCACGGTCACGCCCGGCGGCACGCCGAAGCTGACGCGCTACTTCAACCCGCAGTTCACCGCTCGCACCGGTGACCGGGGCGAGGCGCTGTACGAGCGCATCGCCGACGTGCTGCAGGACTCCGTCGCCAAGCACATGATCAGCGACCCCGACGTCACGGTCGGCGCGTTCCTCTCCGGCGGCATCGACTCGACGGCCACCGCGACGCTCGCCAAGCGCCACAACCCGAACCTGATCGCGTTCACCACCGGTTTCGAGCGCGAGGGCTACTCCGAGGTCGACGTCGCCGCCGAGTCCGCGGCCGCGATCGGCGTGAAGCACGTGGTCCGCACGGTGTCGTCCGACGAGATGATGGAGGCGCTGCCGCTCATCGTCTGGTACCTCGACGACCCGGTCGCCGACCCCGCGCTCGTCCCGCTCTGGTTCATCGCGCGCGAGGCGCGCAAGCACGTCAAGGCGGTCCTGTCCGGCGAAGGCGCCGACGAGCTCTTCGGCGGCTACACGATCTACAACGAACCGATCTCCTTGGCGCCGTTCGAAAAGGTGCCCGGCAGTGTGCGCAAGCTCATCGGCAAGGTCTCGACGAAGATCCCCGAGGGCACACGCGGCAAGGACCTGCTGCGCCGCGGCGCGCTCTCGCTGGAGGACCGCTACTACGGCAACGCCCGTATCTTCCGCGACGACCAGCTGCGCGGCGTGCTGAAGACGTTCACCGAGGGCGTCGGCTTCAAGGACGTCACCGCGCCCTGGTACGAGGTCTCGAAGGACTGGGACCCGGTCGCGCGCATGCAGCACGTCGACCTCTACACCTGGCTGCGCGGCGACATCCTGGTCAAGGCCGACAAGGTGACCATGGCCAACTCGCTCGAGCTGCGCGTGCCGTTCCTGGACGCCGAGGTGTTCAAGGTCGCGGCGTCGATCCCGCTGGAGGAGAAGCTCGCCAACGGGACCACCAAGTACGCGCTCCGCCGCGCGCTGGAGAAGATCATCCCGGCGCACGTGCTCAACCGGCGCAAGCTGGGCTTCCCGGTGCCGATCCGCCACTGGCTGCGCACCGACATGTACGAGTGGGCCCGCGCCATCATCAACGACTCGCAGACCGACGAGCTCTTCGACAAGGTCGCGGTGCTGCGACTGCTGGAGGAGCACCGCGCCGGCACGCTCGACCACTCGCGCCGCCTGTGGGCGCTGCTGGTCTTCATGCTCTGGCACGGCATCTTCATCGAGCACCGCATCAAGCCGGAGATCCCAGAGCCGGTCTACCCGGTCAAGCTCTAGCCACACCCGCCGAAACCCCCGCGACCACCCGGCCGCGGGGGTTTTCGCTGCTCAGGGGTCGTGAGTGGTATCGCCGGTTCTAACCCAATGCCGGGTAGTTAAGGGGCGGGCAGGTTGGTCAAGCCCCGCCGCTCGGTGGGTGCCGCAGGGGTGGTTGAACGTTGCGAACGGGGC
>NZ_JBHWEB010000159.1:0-18909 GCF_042734395.1 Amycolatopsis sp. NPDC059657
GTTCTAACCGTCGGGAACACTCACGACCCCTTTAACCAGAAAGGCTTTTGTCATGCCCAGTGCTCGTGTTGTTGTCGGGTCGAAGGTCGGGTTGCATGCGCGGCCCGCGCGGCTGCTGGTCGAGGCTGCGGGGAAGCAGGCGGTGCCTGTCCTCATCGGACGGGACGGCGGCAAGGCGGTGCCCGCCGACAGCATCCTGGCCGTCATGGCGCTCGGGGTCGGCGGCGGCGAGGAGGTCGTTGTGTCCGCCGACGGCGAGGGGGCCGAGGCGGCGCTGACCGAGATCACCGCGCTGCTCGCCGAGGACCTCGACGCCTGAGCGAATGTCCGGTTGTGTTGTCGAAGCCACACGATTCCAACTATTGTCACACCCTGAGGCCGAGGGAGGTGACCGATGTACGCCGAGGAACGGCAGCGCGCGATTCTCAAGCAGGCTCGCCAGCATGGCCGGGTCGACGTGGCGACATTGGCGGCCACCTTCGAGATCACCAGTGAGACCGTGCGGCGGGATCTCACCGCGCTCGAGCGCAGCGGGGTGCTGCGGCGGGTGCACGGTGGCGCGATCCCGGTGGAGCGGCTCGGGTTCGAGCCTGGCCTGGCGACGCGTGACACGGTGATGACCGCCGAGAAGGAACGGATCGTCGCGGCCGCGCTCGAACAGGTGCCCAACGAAGGCGCCATCCTGCTCGACGCGGGGACCACGGTCGGCAGGCTCGCCAAGATCATTCCCGCCGACCGGGAACTCACGGTCGTGACGCATTCGCTCACCACGGCGTTCACGCTGGCCACCCGCCCGAACATCACGCTGATGCTGGTCGGCGGGCGGCTGCGGGCCCGCACCATGGCCGCGGTCGACAGCTGGGCGCTCAACGCGCTCAAGGACACCTACGTCGACATCGCGTTCATCGCCACCAACGGCATCTCGATCGAGCGCGGCCTCACCACCCCGGACACCGCCGAGGCCATGATCAAGCGTGCCGCCATCGCGGCCGCGCGGCGCACGGTGCTGCTCGCCGACCACACCAAGATCGGCAACGACCACTTCGCCAGGTTCGCCGATCTCAGCGATATCGACACGATGATCACCGACAGCGGCGTCGATCCGCAGCTGGCCGACGAGATCGCCCAGACCGGCATCAAAGTGATCACCGTTTGAGTGTCTTGCGGCACCGGCTCGGCCCGTACCTGCTGACCGCTCCGTTCTTCGTGCTGTTCGGTGTGTTCGGGCTCTTCCCGATGCTCTACACGGCCTGGGTGGCGTTGCACGACTGGCATCTCGTCAACGGTGACAAGGGTTTCGTCGGCTTCGACAACTTCCTCACTCTCGCCACCGACCCGCATTTCTACAACGCGCTGTTCAACACGGTGAGCATTTTCGTGCTCTCCACCGTGCCGCAGCTGCTCGCCGCGCTCGGCCTGGCCGCGCTGCTCGACCGGCCGCTCCGCGCGCGCACGATGTGGCGTGCCAGTGTGCTGCTGCCCAATGTGGTGTCGGTCGTCGCGGTCGCGCTGGTCTTCGGCCAGCTCTTCGCGAAGGACTACGGCGTCGTCAACTTCATGCTCGGGCTCGCCGGCCTCGACCCGGTCGACTGGCGCTCGGACCGGCTCGCGTCGCACATCGCGATCGCCGCGATGGTGATGTGGCGCTGGACCGGCTACAACGCGCTGCTCTACCTGTCCGCCATGCAGTCCGTGCCGCAGGAGCGCTACGACGCCGCGATGATCGACGGCGCCTCGCGCTGGCGGACGTTCTGGTCGATCACCGTGCCCGCGATCCGGCCGACCATCCTGTTCACCGTGGTGGTCTCGACCATCGGGGGACTGCAGCTGTTCGCCGAGCCGCAGCTGTTCGACGACTCGGGCACCGCGGGCACCGGGGGAGCGGACCGGCAGTTCCAGACCTTGGCGATGTACCTGTACGAGCGCGGGTTCGGCCTGTTCGACGCGGGATACGCGGCCGCCATCGCCTGGGTGCTCTTCCTGCTCTCCGCCGGGTTCGCGCTGGTCAACTTCCTGCTGGTGCGCCGGGTGCGGGGCGGTGAGTGAGCATGGCACGTGCCAGGCCGGGGCTGCTGGTCCACGGGCTGCTGCTGGCGACCGGCATCGGCTCGATCTTCCCGCTGTACTGGTCTTTCGTCGTGTCCAGCCGGGACAACTCGGCCATCGGGGAGGCGACGCCGCCGCTCGTGCCGGGCGGCAACCTCTTCGCGAACATCCGCGAGGTGTTCGACAAGGTCGACTTCTGGCTGGCGCTGCAGAACTCGATGATCGTGTCCACCACGGTCGCCGTGTCGAACGTCGTGCTGGCGAGCCTGGCCGGATTCGCCTTCGCCCGCCTCAGATTCCGTGGCCGTGACTCGCTGTTCCTGGTCGTCATCGGCACCGCGATGGTGCCGGCGCAGCTCGGGGTCATCCCGCTTTACCTCGTGGTCGGCGAACTCGGCTGGTACGGGCGGCTGGAGGCGGTGGTCGTGCCGGGCCTGGTCGGCGCGTTCAGCGTCTTCTGGATGCGGCAGGCCTGCGAAGAGGCGATCCCCGCCGAGCTGATCGACGCGGCCAAAGTGGACGGTTGCTCGACGCCGCGGGTGTTCTGGCATGTCGCCGTGCCCGCGATCCGGCCGCAGGCCGCGGTGCTGGCCATGCTGACGTTCATGACCGCGTGGAACGACTTCTTCTGGCCGCTCATCATCTTGGACCCGAACCAGAGCCCGACCGTCCAGGTGGCACTGTCCAGATTGGCCAGTGGCTACTTCACGGACTACTCGCTCATGCTCACCGCGGCGACGCTCGGCGTGCTACCGGTCGTCGCGTTGTTCATCCTGCTGGCCCGCCAGATCGTCAACGGCGTCATGCAGGCCGGCGCGTTCCGGCGCTGAATTGCCCGCCACCACGGCGGCGAAGAACCGGGCGCTGTCCTTGATGATGCGGTGCTGTGTCTCGAAGTCGACATGGACCAAGCCGAAGCGCTGGGTGTAGCCCATGGCCCATTCGAAGTTGTCCAGCAGTGACCAGGCCAGATAGCCGCGGACGTCCGCGCCGCGCGCGACCGCGTTGTGCACGGCGCCGATGTGTTTCGCGAAGTAGCGCACCCGTTCGGCGTCGTGCACCCGGCCGTTCTCGACCACGTCGGCGAACGCGGCGCCGTTCTCCGCGACGATCAGCGGCAGGCCGTCGCAGTGGGCGGTGAGCCAAAGCAGCAGGTCGGTGAACGATTCCGGGCGCTGCTCCCAGCCGAAAGAGGTCAGCTCGCCCTGCGGCGGCAGCACATCCATGCCGCGCAACCCCGGCAGCGGGCAGTTGCTCTTGGCGGCCGGATCGGCCAGCGGTGTCGACCGGGTCGGCGCGTAGTAGTTGACACCCAGCCAGTCGAGTGGCTGGGCGATGAGCTCCAGGTCCCCGTTCTGGATCGCGGGTTCGAGCGTGCCGATATGCGCGAGGTCCTCGAGCAGCTCGGGCGGGTAGCCGCGGCCGAGCACCGGGTCGAGGAAGAACCTGTTGTGCAGGAAGTCGAACTTGCGTGCGGCCTCGCGGTGGACCTCATCGTCCACTTCGGTCAGCACAGGGGAGAAGTTGAGCACAATGGACACTTCTTCGGCGCCGCTCGATCGCAGTGCCTGTACGCCGTGGCCGTGTGCGAGCAGCAGGTGATGCGCGGCGACGAGCGCGGCGCCGTCGTCCTTCAGGCCCGGCGCGTGCTGGCCGTTGCCGTAGCCGAGAAAAGCGGCACAGAGCGGCTCGTTGATCGTGGTCCACTGCCTGACCCGGTCGCCGAGTGCTTTGTGGACGGTCTGCGCGTAGTCGGCGAAGTACCCGGCCACGTCCCGGTTGCGCCAGCCGCCTTCGTCTTCCAGCGCCTGCGGCAGGTCCCAGTGGTAGAGGGTCAGCATCGGCGTGATGCCACGCTCCAGCAGTCGGTCGATCAGCCGGTCGTAGAACGCGATGCCGCGCGGCTCGATCGTGCGGCCGTCCGGCATGATCCGGGACCAGGCCGTGGAAAACCGGTAGTACGGCATGCCGAGTTCGTGCAGCAGTTCGATGTCTTCGCGGTACCGGTCGAAGTGCTCGCACGCCCGCTCACCGGTGGCGCCGTCCAGGATCTTGCCAGGCTGCGCGGCGAAAGTGTCCCAAATGGACGGTCCGCGCCCGTCGGCCGTGGCCGCGCCCTCGACCTGGTACGCGGCGGTCGCCGTGCCCCAGATGAACTTGTGCGGAAAAGTCACCGCGACCCACTCCCTAGTTCGCTGCCGCCGCGCGTGCCTCGGTGGTCGACTGTTCCCACGCCTCGTCGATGCTCTGCTTGCCTTCTTCGACCCGGCCGAGCCCGTGCCCGAACGCGGGCCGCACGTGCGCGTCGCGCAGGCCGCGATAGTTGGGGCGCAACGCTTCCGCCGACGCGGCGAAGAGCTTGCCGACCGGCGCGCCGCTGAAATAGGCGTTGGTGTGCGAGAGCACCGCGTTGTCCTGGTACGCGTCGAGCGCGCTCGGCAGCAGGCCGCTGTCCAGGAAGATCCGCTTCTGCTGCTCGGGTGCGGTCAGCCAGGACGCGAGGTCGTACGCCTGCTTCTGGTGCGTGCCCTGCGCGGGGATGGTCAGGTACGACCCGCCCCAGTTGCCGCCCTTGCCCGGCATCGACGTGACGTCCCATTTGCCTGCCAGCCCGGGGCCGCCCGCTTCCTGGATCTGGGTCAGCATCCAGGCCGGGCAGGTGATGGTCGCGAACCGGCTCTGCTTGATCGCCACGGTCCACGGCTGCGTGAACGGCGTGACCCGCGCGGTCAGCCCCTTCGCGCCGATACCGCCGGCGAGCGCGAACGCCGAGTGGATCGCCGGGTTCGTGTCGCCGATGAAGGAGTCGTTCGCCTTGGCGAAGTAGTTCTCCTCGGACTGGTTGATGATCGCGGTGTAGATCGTGCCTGCCGAATCGGCGAACTTCGCGTCGGTCACCTTGCTCGCGAACCGGTCCGCCACCTGTGCGAACTGCTCCCAGGTCGGCCACAGCGCGGCGACGGCCTCGCGGTCCGTCGGCAATCCGGCCTTCTCGTAGAGGTCGCGGCGGTAACACATGGCGAGGCTGCCCATGTCGGTGCCGAGCCCCATGACGAAGTTCCCGTCGCTGACGACGCCCTGATCCCATTTCCACGGCCGCCACCGCGGCCGGAGCTCGTTCGCGCCGAATTGCCCGAGGTCCGCGAATTTGTCCTTGGACTGCCGGAACTGCGGCATGTACTGCTCTTCGATGGCGACGACGTCCGCCGCGCCGCGCCCGGCGCCGAGGCTGGTCGCGAGTTGTTTGTGATGTGTTTCGAAGTCGGCAACCCGGCTCACCACGGTCGTTCCGGGATGTGCCTTCTCGTACTCTTTCAAAAGCTTTTCATATCCGAACTCGCCGAATGTCGCGACGGTGAGCGTGACCGGCCCGTCCGCTTTCGGCCCCGCCGCCGTGCCTGAACAGCCCGCGAGCACCAACGCGCAGGTCAGCACCGCGGCGATCGCCGGCAAACCAGTCGGGCGGGCCATGACTCTCCTTCGTCGGTCAATGCTCGGATTATGCATTCGTCCCCGTATTCCGGCGGTGCCTCTTGACTGTTCGGGCAAGCATGGTGCCCGAGTGAACCTCGTGTGCCCGTTCGCCGCACTGCCCGCGTTATAAATGGTCAAGCGAGACGGCGGGGCAGCTGATCCCCGACCATGATCCGGGAGTCGGCGTGCAACTTCGTCAGTACGCGGGACACGAGCGACTGGACGGTACGCCGGGGCAGGCTGAGCTCGGCCGCGATCTCCGGGTTGGACAGCTTCGCCGCGACCAGCTGCGCGATCCGGATTTCCAGCGGGGACAACGATCCCGTGCTCGGGCGGTTCGCCTGGTTCAGCACGCCGTAGGGCCGCAGCCTGGCTTCGGCGCGGCGGATGCTCCAGCCGGCCGAGACGGTGCCGAGCACCTCGGCGGCCTCGGTCAGCGACCGGGTGGCGTGGTCGATGTGACCGGCGCGGGCGAGCAGCTCGGCGGCGTCTTCGAGCGCGGCGGCGAGCTCGATGGGTCTGCCGACTTCGCGGTAGTGGTCGGCGGCGGCGAGCGCGCCCTCCGGATCAGCGTCGATCAGCGCACGGCACCGGGCAGCGGCGGCGGCCGCGCGGGCCGGGACGGTCTCCTGTTTCGCCTCCTCGGCGCAGACGGCCAGCGCTTCGTGGGCGATGTAATGGTTTCCGGCCGCGAGCGCGATGCGGACGACGTCGGGCAGCCATTGATGGCGCAGCATCATTCTCGCGAAATCGGGCCGCAGCACCGGGCTGAACAGGCGCAGTGCCTCCTCGGGCCGCTGCCGTTGCTCGGCGGCCAACGCCATCGCGGCGAGGTAGAAGTCGCAGCTCTCGCGCTCGGACGGGTTCGAGGGGGAGTGGGCCTCGGCCGCCTCCAGATGCGCGCGCACCGCGGCCCGCTGGTCGCGGTGACCGGCGATCAGCGCGGCGACCCCGTGCAGCAGGAGCGCGGCGGCGCCTGCCTCGCGGACGCCGTTGAACGTGATCGCGGGGCCGTCCTCGGTCACCGAGTCCAGCTCGGCGAGCGCCTCGTCCCAATGCCCGATCCAGTAGTAATGCACCGCGGCCGACACCTGCGGGCCGACCGGCAGGCCGTGCCTGGCCGCGAGGTCGTACCCGGCGTGCAAGGTCGACTCGGCCTCGCCGAGCCGGTCGAGGTTCTGCAGTGTGAAGAGCCGGTTGTCGAGCAGGTCGAGCCGCAACGCCGCCAGCTCGGCGCTGTCGCCCGTGGTGTCCAGCGCCGCGTTGACCGACTCGAGCGCGCGGTCGTGCGCCCGGCGGATCGAGTGGATCAGCCAGAGCGTCTGCAACGCGTGCGCGGCGGGATAACGCTCACCGGCGGCGCTCGCCTCCTCGTGCAGCTGCAGCGCGGTCCGCTCGGTCAGGTCGAGGTCGGCGAGGTCACCGCGCCGGAAGTTGGCGAGCAGCGTCTGGTTCCTGGTGCGCCAGCTCTCCGGCAGCTCCGGGTCGTTCATCGCGTCGGCCATCGTGGCCAGCGCGCCGGGCGTGTCGCCGCGCCGGTATTGCAGCGCCGCCAGCACATGCCGCATCTCGACGCGGTCCGCCGGATCTTCGGCGACCCGCACGGCGTGCGCCGCCTCGGACTCCGGCTCCTGGCCGAGCCGGAACAGCACGCGGACCATCGCCGCGGTCAGCGTGCCGCGCTCGGCGCCGCTGGGCACAGCGCTGTCCAGCGCACGCCGCAGCAGTTCGACCGCGATGTGCGGGGCCCGGTTGGAGACGGCGATGTGGTTGGCGACCAGCCACCGGACCACCCAGGCGTCGACCTGGACCGGCTCGGCCGCGAGCTGTTCGGCGACCCGCTTGACCGGCGCGGAGTGGTCGGCCAGCGCTTCGGCCGCACGCCGGTGCAACACGGCGCGCAACGGCTTGGCGATGCCGTCGTAAAGCGCCTGGCGCTGGAACGGGTGATGGAACGCCAGCTTCTCGCCCGCGGATTCGACGACTCCGGCGCCAGTGGCCTCTTCGAGCGCGGCCACCAGTTCCAGCGGGGACTTCCCGGCGATCGCGGCGACGTCCTCCACCTCGAACTCCGCGCCGAGCAGCGACGCGCTGCGCAGCACCTGCGTGGTGGCGGGGTCGAGACACTCCAGCGTCCGGCTGACCGCGGCGAGCAGCGAGCGCGGCGCGTTCTCGGTGACGTCGAGTGCGACCTCGGCGACACCGTCGACTATGCGCACGGCGCCGCGCCGCAGCAGATCGTGGGCGATTTCCCTGGCGTAGAGCGGATTTCCGGACGCGCGCAGCACCAGCGGCCGCAGGCTCGCGCTGAGCTCGGCGCCGAGAATCCCCTCGAACACCTCGCGGATCTCGGTCTGGCTCAACGATTCGATCGACAGGACCTCGCCAGCCCTGGCTTCGACGCCACGGCGCAGCCGGGTCAGTTCGTGACGGCCATGGCCGGTGCGGCATGCGGCGACCAGTAGCAGCGGCAGTTGCCGGGTGGCGGCCGCGAGCCGTTGCCACAGCAGCACACTCGCCTCGTCGGCCCAGTGCAGATCATCGATCACCAGCACCAGCGGACCGGCCGCGCAGGTCTCGTCGACCAGCGCCAGCAGCCGGTCGACCGCGGCCAGAATCGGGTCGGACGGGCCCCAGTCGCCATGCGCCGGTTCGGCGTGCAGTTCCCTGGCCAGCTTGGCCTTGGCCGGATCCGCCGAGCCATGCCGCACGTCCAGGCATTCCATGATCACGTTCAGCGGAAACCGTTGCTGCAGCTCGTCGGCGGCCGTCCACGCCAGCTGGCAGCCACGCTGCCCCGCGCTCGCCAGCCCGGCGGCCAGCAGCTCGGACTTGCCGATGCCAGGCTCACCCTCGATCCACACCGGACGGCCACGCCCGGCGAGCACCTCGGTGACAAAACCGTGCAGCAGCCCCACTTCTCGCTTCCGCCCGAGGAAGACACCGGAAGCACCGCCACGCTCGATGGCCCGCGCGATCGGCGGCGGCACGATGGACAGCGGCTGCCGCCGAGGCGTCAGCGACTCGTCCGCGGTGCCGTCCAGTATCCGCTGGTGCAGCTCACGCAACGCGGCGCCGGGTTCGACACCCAGCTCTTCGACCAGCACCTGCCTGGCGTCGCGGTACACGGTGAGCGCCTCGGTCGGCCGCCCGCTGCCGTGCAGCGCCCGCATCAGCGGCTCGTACAGCGACTCGCGCAGCGGATGCCTGCGCACCAGCTCGGCCAGTTCGGCGACGAGCTCACGGTGACCGCCGAGTTCGAGCAGCAGCTGCGCGCGCAACTCGATCGCGGTCAGCTGGAGTTCGGCCAGCCGTGCGCGTTCCTGCTCGGCGAACGGCCCCGGCACCCCCGAAAACGCTTCGCCGCGCCACCGGTCGAGCGTCGTGGTCAGCAACGCGGCCGCCTCACGGGGATCCGGCGCTGCGCGGCGCCTCGCCTCGGCGGTCTCCTGCTCGAACAGCCGCACATCCAGGTCCGCCCGGTCCAGCCGGAGCGCGTAGCTCGAACCGGCCGACGAGAGCAGATCGTGGGGCGCGATTTCGGGGACGGCGTTCCGGATCGCCCCGCGCAGGCCCGAGATGTAGGTGTGCACGCTGCCGGTCGCACTGGCGGGTGCGGCGGCGCCCCAGACGTCCGCGATCAGTTCCCCGAGTGTGATCGGCTGGCCGCACCGCGCGGCGAGCGTCGCGAACACGGCGCGTTGCCTCGCCGGGCCCAGCCGCAACTCCGAGTCACCGAGCCAGGCGCGGGGCGGTCCGAGCAGTTCGACGCGTAACCGGTCGTCCGACCCGTTCGTCACGCCGGCTCCATTCTCTGGCTGCTTGTTCCGCAGTTTAAGACGTCCGCTCCCGGCGATGGTTGCTCACCGGCGCGAACGTTGCGAATGGGGCGTTCACCACGCTCAAGGTTGCGAATGTGGCGTTCGCGAAGCCGCGGCTTCCGGGCCCGGCGGGCGCCCTGGCCGCCCGGACGGGTAAGCACGGTGGTTCCGGCAGCAGCAGCCGTGCCAGCGCGGCGGTCACCGCGAGGCGCACATCCTCGGGAAGGCCCCATTGCTGGGAAATCCGGTGCAGCAGCTCGACGGCGTGGTCGGCGGAAAGTCCGTCCACATTGGCCAGTACCCACTCGGGCACCCATTCCCTGGTGAGACTCTCCGGCGCCGCGAACAACTGCTCGGCGACCCGTTCCGGGCGTGCGCCCGCGGTGGCCATGGTGGCCGCGATCTGCTGGTGCAGCATCGCCCGCATGGCGGGCGGGGTCGCCGCGTAGAAGACCGCGCGGACCAGCGGGACACGGAAACGCAGCAGCTCACCGGCTTCTTCGAGGACGCCGGCGTCGAGCGCCTCCTCGGCCGACTCGACGAGCAGCGGCAGCTCGATGCCGGTCGCGTGGGTGAGGTCGGTGACGCCGAACGTGTCGCCGAACAAGGCGGCCGAGTTCAGCATTCTCTTGGCGGACAACGAAAGCGAGGCGAGGTGGTCCTCGACGAGCGCGGCGGGCTTCGCCCTGCCGTCCATCGCGCCGGGCGCGGTGATGTCGTGGCCTCGCGCGTAGTCCTCGAGCAAGACGCTGAGGTAGGCCGGGCTGCCGCCGCTGTGCGTCCGCATGAACGCCAGTGTCGCGTCGGCGGGGCGTCGGCCGAGCAGTTCCTCCGCGAGGTCGGCGGCCGCGGTCTCGTCCAGACCGGACAGTGTGATGACCTCGGCGTTCCCGCGAAGCATGGCCAGTTCACCCCGGTGGGGCTGGGGGCGCGCGGAGCCGATCAGCAGGAGCGGCAGGTGCCTGGTGAGGCGGTGCAGGCGCTGCCAGACGAGGAGGCTTTCCTCGTCTGCCCACTGCAGGTCCTCGAAGACCAGCACCAATGGGCCTTGGGCGCAGAGCGCGGTGACGGTCCGCTCGGGGTGCTGCGTTTCGCCGAGGCAATCGGCGATCAGGCTCAACGGCCTCCGGCGGCAGAGCTCGTCACCAGCGGTCCAGCGGACGTTCGCTTTTCCGGCCAACGCTTCCGCGAGCAGTGCGCTCTTGCCGCTGCCCGCTTCGCCTTCGATCCACAGCGCACCCTGATTGGCTTGGCGCACGCGGTCAAATTCCGCTTGCCTGCCAACGAAAATCGACGGCCGCTGGGGTCCGGGGGCCGCGGTGTGCATCCGCTGGCTCAGCGCGAGCAGTTCCGCGCCTGGTTCGAGGCCGGACTGCTCGATGATGGTCTCGCGGGCGTTGCTGAACGCCTCCGCCGCTTCGGCCTGGCGTCCTGACCGGTACAACGCCGTGATGTGCATGCGGTGCAGGCCTTCGTGCAGCGGATGCTGCCGGACGAGCGGCGCGAGCTCACCGGCGAGTTCGCGGTGGCCACCCAGGCGCAGCGTCACCTCGGCGTGCCGTTCGAGTGCGTAGATGCGCATCTCTTCAAGCCTGGCGCGCTGGGTTTCGGCGTAGGGACCGGGAATGCCGCTGAGCACTTCGCCTTGCCAGAGCGCGAGTGCCGCGCTGAGCGCGTTCGACTCGGCCTGATCGTCGCGGTTGAGCCGGTGGGTGCTGGCCTCGTCGAGGTGCCGTTCCGCGAGATGGACGTCGATCTGCGGCTTGGGCAGGTTCAGGCAGTACCCGGCGCGAGCGGTGCTCAGGAGGTCGGCCGACCCGAGCGCGCGACGCAGCGCGGAGATATAGGTATAGACACTGCCCGCGGCGCTGGGCGGTGGATTCTCGCCCCAGACGGCCTCGACGAGTTCTTCACGGGAGACGACCTGCCCGGCTCGTAACGCGAGTACGGCGAAGACCGCGCGGCGCTGGGCCGGGCCGAGCGCGAGCTCGGTGCAGCCGTGCCACGCCGCGACGGTGCCCAGCAGCCGGACCGTGCGGGAATCGCCCTCGTTCACCGTCATTGGCCAGTTCCTGTTGCCCGTCGCTCCAAAGGAATCTTTTGGGTTCGCCGGAGTCTAATCCCGTTTCTGTGGGATTCGCAACCAATCGGGCACCGTTTCATGTTGGTTTGCGCGTCGGCCATCTTTGCGCTGGGAAAGCTCGTGAGTCGCGCCGAAGTGCGAATCTCCCGCGATTATTCCAAATACTGCTCACCGTGAGCGTCTGGCCGACAACGCACACTTTGGGTCACTGGCCCGTTTGTGTTGGTTTGGTCGTCTGATCGTATGTGGTCGAGCGGGCAAGGCCGCCGCGTTCACGGGCAGAACTACCGCGCTGGGCTGCCGCTATCCGGTTCACGTGGTCATGCTGGGCCGGACACCGAAGTGAGGACGTGCCAGTGGAGCAAGCACGCGAGAAGTTCGACGGGGACCTCCTGCTCGCGCTGGCCGTCGAAGGCAGACTCGTACTGGACGCCGAGCTGGCCGACTGCGTCGTCGCGGAGCTGCGCCGGACCGAGGCGATCGTCCACGGCAGGCTGGCCGCGCTCGGAGGGCCCGGCGCGGTGGCCGGGCTCGACCAGGAAACGGTCGATCTGCGCTTCGCCGAGGTCGCCGAACCCGGCAGGCTGCGTGCCGCGCTGGCCCAGCTGCCGCGGTACATAGCGGCATTCGAGCAGGCCACACGGGTCTCCACGCAGGTCTTCACGCCACGCTGAGAATCCGTAGAGGGTTCGTGAAGAACTCCTTCCCAGACTGGGACGCAGCGTACTTAACGCTTCGAGTTTCGGAGGGATCCCAGTGGGCACGGAAACGCAGGACATCACCGTGGCGGTCTACGCGCCGGATCCGATCACCGCCGCCGGGCTGGCCAGCCAGCTCGGGCCGTTCACCGTGGCAGGCTGGGAGCAGCGCGCGGACGCGGGCGTACTCGTCTTCGGCACCGAGCGCCTCACCCCGGAGATCGTCCTGCAGCTGCGCAGGCTGTCGACCGAGCAGGCCAAGCCGGTCGTGCTCGTGGTCAGCCAGATCGGCGAGGCCGAGCTGCTGCCCGCGATCGAATGCGGCGTGGTGGCCGTGCTCCCGCGAGCCGCGACCACCGCCGAACGTCTCGCCCACGCCGTCCGTGCCGCCGCGACCGGCGGCGGAATCCTCCCGCCGTCCCTGTTGGGGGAATTGCTCAAGCATGTCGAACGGTTGCAGCGTGAGGTGCTCGACCCGATGGGATTGAACACCGCGGGCCTCACCACGCGCGAGATCGACGTGCTGCGGCTGATGGCCGACGGGATGGACACCGTCGAGATCGCGGAGAAACTGTGCTACTCCGAGCGCAGCGTCAAGCACATCATCCAGGGCGTGACCAGCAGGCTCAACCTGCGCAACCGTCCCCACGCGGTGGCTTACGCGGTGCGCGCCGGCGTGATCTGAGCACGCCGATCCCCTCGCGGCGGGGTCGTGAGTGGTACCGCCGGTTCTAACCGGCCGGAACACTCACGACCCCCCGAGACGAGGACGCCGCGCGGCCGCCTAGGGGAGCGGACCACGCGGGCCGCGGCCGGGAAAGGGGTCGCCCCTCGTCCGTCCGGCCGCAAGCCGAAACTATCGCGGTCGTCGAGTAAAACCCTGCCGCAGGCCGCTTTTTGGGCCGCGTGGGCAGCGGAGAGGACCAAAAGGGCAGCCGAACCACTCTGTACCTACTAGTATGTACAGCATGCCTCTCGTTCGCATCGACGCCCTGCGCGCCGACACCGCCCGCCTCGACGCGCTCGGCCGCGCCGTCCACGACGCACTGGTCGAGACGATCGGAATCCCGCCCGACGACCGCTTCCAGGTCTTGACCAGCCACGACAGCACCCTGCGCTACGACGGCTTTCTCGGCATAGACCGCGACGACGACATCGTCTTCGTCGCGATCACGATGCGGTCCGGCCGCTCGCCCGAGCTGAAGCGGGCGCTCTACCGCCGGATCGCCGACCTGGCCCACGAGTACGCGGGCACGGAGCCACGGAACGTCGTCATCACGCTGACCGAGAACGAGCCGATCGACTGGTCGTTCGGCCACGGCGTCGCGCAGTACGCGCAGCCGGCCGAATCCTGAACTCCTGCCAGGGTTTCGTCTTAAGGCCGTCCTAATTTCCGGCTCGGCATGCCGGGCACGGACTTACGCTCGGAACGTGAAGATCGCACTGTGGCTGGGAATGTGCGGGCTGTGTGCTGCGACCGGCCACGCGATCCTTGGTGTCATCGGGTTTGTGCTGCTGCTCGGCTGTTGCACCGCGTCTCCCGGCACGGCGCACACGCACGCCAGGAAACTGGCCGGGCGGATCTCTGGTCGCGAATAGGTCCTATGTTGTGCGAATCAATTCTCACGAATTGGGACTTTGCAGGGCATATTTCCGCGCCGTAGCATGACTCGAGCGGTAGACATCCGATGTATCGCTCGGTGGAGGCCTCATGTGGCGACGAATGATCGCTGTGCTGACGTTGGCCGCCCTGCTGACGCCCGTCCCGGCCGCGCAGGCCGGGCGGCACGAGACCGTGCGTGGCTGGACCATTCTGTCCGACAGTGACGCCGGCGCCGACGCCGTGATCGCCGCCGCGCGGCCGTATCGGATCAACCACCTGCAACTGAGCCACGAGATCGTCTACGACCTGCGCGAGGTCCGCGATCCCAGGAAGCAGGCGCAGACCAACCGGCTCACCGAGTCCGCGCACCGCGCCGGTGTCAAGGAAGTCGCGGTCTGGGATCACGCGCTCTATGGACTGGACTACTACCCGCGGCGTTTCCGGACCGGCCCCGGCGGCACCATCGATCTCGACAATCCGGAGTTCTGGGCCTGGTTCAAGCAGGACTACCGCAGCATGCTCGACCTCGTCCCCGGCACCGACGCGGTGGTGCTGACTTTCATCGAGACGGGCGCCCGCGTGGAGCGGCAGTACTCCGCGAAGCTCAAGACCGACGCGGAAAAGCTCGCCTACCTCGTCGACCAGGTCGCCGATGTGGTCGTCGACGAGCGCGAGCGGAACCTCTATCTGCGCACCTTCGGGTACTTCCCGGCCGAGATCGAGCGGACGGTCGAAGCGATCGGGCTCGTCGAGCACCGCGACGGCATCCGCGTGATGGCGAAGGCGGTGCCGCACGACTTCTTCATGACGCACCCGAACGACCGGTGGGTGCAGGCCATCGATCGTCCGACCATCATCGAGTTCGACACCGCGGGCGAGTACAACGGGCAAGGCAAGATCGCGGGCGCCTGGCCTGAGGAACACGTGAACCGTTGGCGCTACTACGAACAGCTGCCCAACGTCATCGGCTACACCGCGCGCACCGACCGGTACGGCGAATCGCGGATCGTCGGCACGCCGACCGAACTCAACCTCTACGCCCTGCACCGGGCGACGCAGAGCCGGTACCTCCCGGTCGACCTCATGTACTGGGAGTACGCCATCAAGACCTACGGCTGGCTCGCCGCGGCCAGGGTCCAGTCGGCGCTGCGCAGGTCGTTCGACATCGTCACGTCCTCGCTCTACACATTGGGCACCAACAACGCCAATCATTCCAAATTGGACTATGAGCCGTACTGTTCGAGCTATCACCGCAGTGTGCCTGGCAAATGGATCGATCCGCCTGTGGTGACGGTCGGCCACGACGTCAACCGCGGCTTCCACGACTGGATCGACATCGTCGACCATCTCGCGCCCGCGTCGTGCAAGACCGACGGGATCCTGCGTCGCGAGGCCGGTTATGTGCTCGACAACGGCTGGGTCAAGCCTGGCAACAACATGGAGCCCGCATACCTCGACCACATCGTCGCGGAGAAGAACTGGAGTGTCCGCCAGGCCGAAGCCTCATTGGCCGATATCGAAGCGGCCAACCGGTTTCTGCGGCCGGAGCAGTACCGGCAGCTCAAGGGATACTTCGAGCGCACGCTGTTCACCGTGAAGCTGCATCGGTCCGTCGCGAAGGCGTACTTCGGTTACCGGATCTGGGTGCGCGGCGAGTCCTTCCAGAATCCCGCGCTCCAGCGGGCCATCTGGGACGGGCTCACCGAAGCGCGCCAGGTCGCCGCGCAGATGCGCGGCTACCCCGAGCGGGCAGCGACCGGCGAATGGAACTGGATCGTCGACGCCGATCAGGCCGATCTCTACTACACCCGTATCTCGGCGGGGTGGGATCGGTACGGCAACGTGAAAGTGCCGCCGCCAAGCTGAAAGGACTCGTGAGTGTTCCCGACGGTTCTATTGAAGGGAAACGCGAAGGTGGCGTGAGGGCCTCCTTCACTGCTTTGTGGGGTGGACGGAATGAACGGGGCGTATGTGTCGCTCAGCGTTGCGAACGCCCCGTTCGCAACGTTGAACCACCCGTGCGGCACCCGCCGAGCAGCGGGCTTGACTCGGGTTGAGTGAGGGAGGCCCTCACTCAGCTGCCCTGGGGCACGCCACATCTGGCCTTCCCCTCATTAACCGTCGGGACACTCACGAGGCGTTGTCGCTGAGGCGGGTCAGCAGCGCGGTGAGTGTGCTGATCTCGGCGTCGCTCAGTCCCGCGCGCAGGCGTTTGTCGTGCGCGATGGCCGCGGTCGCGAGGCGGTGGAAGAGCCGCTCGCCCTCGTCGGTGATCTCGACCAGGTGCACGCGCCGGTTGTCCGGATCGCGGCGCCGGGTCACCAGTCCCGCCGTCTCCATGCCGTTGAGGTGATGGGTCAGTGTCGCGCCCTGGATGCCGACGTCTTCGGCGAGTTCGCGCTGGTTGGCGCGCCGGGCGGTCTTGAGCGACATGAGGATCTGCCAGATCGGCTGGGAGCCGCCCGCGGCCGCGAGCGACTGGTCGAACGCGCGGCTCGCGGTCTTGGCGGCCTTGGTGAGGACCAGGCCGATGGGGGTGGTGACGGGGGGAGGCACCGTCGAACCGTACCGCAACCTAAGGGTTTGACATCTAACAGTTAGACATCTAACGTTCGTGGCACCTCGGCGAACAGGAGAGACCATGAGCACCGAAGAAGAGATCCGCGCACTCGGCAAGCGCTGGGCCGCGGCCGAAGAACAAGGCGACCGGCAGGCACTCGACGAACTCACGGTCGACGGCTTCCGGCTGGTCGGGCCGGTCGGTTTCGTGCTGGGCAAGGAGCAGTGGCTGGCGCGCTATGACGGCGGCGTGCTCGTCACGGAGTCGATCGACTGGTCCGACGTCGAGATCCTCGATCTCGGCGACACCGTGATCGCCATCGGCGTGCACGACCAAGTGGCGTCGCACAAGGGAAATCCCGCGAACGGCCGATTCCGCGCCACCCACGTCGTGGTACGCCGGGATGAGCAGTGGCGGCTCGCGAGCATCCATCTCAGCCCGATCGGCGGGCCGCCGCCGTTCGGCAAGCAGGGGAGCGCACGATGACCATCGAGCTGAATCACACGATCGTGTGGGCACGCGACCGGGACGCCTCCGCGGCGTTCCTGGCGGACATCCTCGGCGTCCCGGTCGATCCGGTGATCGAGCCGTTC
The DNA here is from genome assembly GCF_042734395.1 of Amycolatopsis sp. NPDC059657. NCBI lineage: Bacteria > Bacillati > Actinomycetota > Actinomycetes > Pseudonocardiales > Pseudonocardiaceae > Amycolatopsis > Amycolatopsis sp. NPDC059657. The sequence goes on from NZ_JBHWEB010000159.1 coordinate 16,879, forward strand.
GCGCCGATCCGGCTCGGGAACGGCGTCACCCTCGACTATGCGCAGGCCGCCGAGGTCAGCAGTCAGCACTACGCGTTCCTGGTCGGCGACGCCGAGTTCGACGCCGCGCTGGCCCGGATCCGCGCCGCCGGGATCACCTTCTGGGCCGACCCGTTCCACCGGGAACCCGGCGAGCTCAACACCATGAACGGCGGCCGCGGCGTCTACTTCGAAGACCCGGACGGGCACAACATGGAACTGCTCACCCGGCCTTGAGTTCCACGCAGCAGCGGACGAAATCCCGCACGACCTGGTCGGCTCCGTCGTGCCACGCGACGCCGACCTCGGTCGGGCCGACGCCGGTGACCGGCCGGTAGACGACACCGGGCCTGGCGTAGAACCGGGCGGCGGACGCGGGGGCCAGCGCGACGCCGTAGCCGTTGGCGATGGCGTTGAGCCAGGCGTCGGGCTGGTCGGTGACGGCGCCGATCTTCGGCGGGTGCCCGTCGCGCTCGGCGGTGGCGAGCCAGTAGTCACGCCATTCGCCGGTCGTGCCGGGCGCGGCGACGAACGGCTCGTCCCAGAGTTCAGGGAACGCGATCTCGTCGCGGTGCGCGAGGCGGTGTCCCGAGTGCAGCGCGACACAACGGGGTTCGCTGAACAGCTTCGCGACGCGGACCTTGTCCTGGCCGGGAAACGGCAGCCGCAGCAGCGCGACGTCGACCTCACGGTCGGTCAGCCCGGCGGCGGGATTCGACCACGGCGCCTGCCGCATGTCGACCCGCCAGCCGGGGTGACGCGCGGTGAACGCGGCGACGATCCGCTGGGTCGCCTCGTTCGCGGCGCTGGCGATGAACCCGACCCGCAGCACGCGGGCGCCGTTCTTCACCTCACGCAGTGCCAGGTCCCAGCTCTCGAGCAGCGACGGCGCCCGGTCCGCGAGCGCACGGCCGGACTCGGTGAGCGCCATCCCGTCGCGCGACCGTTCGAAGAGGACGACACCCAGCCGGGCTTCGAGCCGCTGGATCTGCTTGGTCAGCGATGGCTGCGACACGAACAGCCGGTGCGCGGCCCTGGTGAGGTTCCCTTCCTCGGCCACGGCGACGAAACAACGCAGCGCGCGGGTGTCGACGTCCATGCCACAAGGTTATAGATACAGGTATTGGACGTGCCGCGGCCGTTTGGCGAGGGTTCTTGTCATGGCTTACGTGATCGTCACCCTCATAGCCGCCATCGCCAACCTCGCCGCGGCCGTCGCCGACTGGTCCCGCGCTGGATTCGTGCTCGCCAACTCGGCTGAGCTGGGTATCTCCGAGCGCTGGGTGCCCTATCTCGCCGTGCCCAAGGCGGCGGGCTCGCTGGGTCTCGTCGCGGGACTGCTCGGCTTCCGGCCGCTCGGGTTCGCCGCCGCGGTGGGGCTGATCTTGTTCTTCGCCGGCGCCGTCGTGGTCCACGTGCGCGCACGGGTGTTCCACAACCTCGGGTATTCGTGTTGCTTTCTCGCGCTGGCCGTGGGTGCGGCCGTGCTGGCCGCCGCCGGATAGTGAATGCTGGGTGCCGAACCAACATCGCATCAGGAGGTACGCCATCGTGGCGACTACACGCACGGCACACACGGTCTGGGAAGGCGAACTGCTCACGGGCAGCGGAACGGTCACCTTCGACTCGTCCGGCATCGGGAGCCAGCCGGTGTCCTGGCCGTCCCGTGCCGAGCAGGCCAACGGCAAGACCAGCCCCGAAGAGCTCATCGCGGCCGCGCACTCCAGCTGCTTCTCGATGGCGCTGTCCCACGGCCTCGCCGGCGCGGGCACCCCGCCGACCCGCCTGGAGACCAAGGCCGACGTCACCTTCCAGCCGGGCGAGGGCATCACCGGCATCCACCTCACCGTCCGCGGCGAGGTCCCGGGCCTGGACGCGGCCGCCTTCGCCGAGGCGGCCGAGGGCGCCAAGAAGAACTGCCCGGTCAGCCAGGCGCTGACGGGCACGACGATCACGTTGAGCGCCGAGCTCGCCTAAGGGACTCGTGAGCGTTGCGGGCGGTTAGAACCGCCC
>NZ_JBHWEB010000160.1:0-18451 GCF_042734395.1 Amycolatopsis sp. NPDC059657
GTGGTCGGGCCACCGACGGCGGCCCGACCGACTCGCTCACGTGCCGATTGACAACGCAGGCCAAGCCTTAACTACCCGGCATTGGGTTAGAACCGCCCGCAACGCTCACGACCCCAAAATGTCGCGCACGAAGTCAGCCCGGCTGACCAAGGATTCCTTGCTCATCAAGCGGAACACGGGCTTGCGGGCGTCACGGTCGCGCATGCTCGCGATCTCGAGGTTGTCGAGCACGTCCTCGACCGTGTACTCCCTGGTCTGGAAGAAGCCCGTGGCCTTCTCGAAGCGCGTCGGCCAGTCGAGATCCAGCCGCAGCTTGACCTCCAGCACCGCGCCGAGCGGGCGGCTGGCGAACCGCTCCGGGTTGTTGAGCAGTTCGCGCAACGCCCACGCGGTGCCGGGGCCGTGGATGCCGCCGCAGATCACCGCCCGGTAGCGCCCGTCGGCGCACCACGGGTTGCGCGCCATGGTGACCACCGCGAAGTCGTTCGAGTCGTAGGTGAACTGCGCGTGGTGCTCCTGATCGGCCGGGTCGAGGATGCCGAGGCTGCGGAACTTGTTCATCATCGCCTTGGCGGTCGACCCGTCCAGCACCGTTTGCGCGAGCGCCTCGGCTCCCGCGATGAGCTGCCGTTCGTCCTCGTCCAGCGTGGTCGTGCCGTCGCCGTGGTTCTCGCGCCGGAGCAGATCGCCGAAGACCGAGGCGAACCGCTCGTCCTGCATGCGGTCGTCCGCGCGCAGGCACTCGTCGCGCGCGACGACGTCCTCGTCGATGCGGAACGAGAAAATCGCATCATCCTTGTTGAGAATCCGGGCGCCCCAGTTGGCGGCCGGGCTGCCGATGATGAGCAGGTTGCTCTTCGCCACCTCCGGCATGGACTCCAAGTAGTCCTGCGGCATCCGGACGAGCAGCTTGTCCGATCGGATCACCGTGTGGTCCATATGGCCGCCGAGCAGGTTGATGGACATCGCGTCGGTCGCCGAGCCGGAGTAGATGAGGCAGTCGGCCGCGCTCTTCGCCCGCGATTCCCTGCGGTCGCCCAGAATGACGGTCAGCGGGTCGTTGCCGGGGAAGTCCGCCAGTGACCGCAGCGGCCCGTCGGGCACGCGCCGGGTGTCGCGGTGCCGGTCGGTGTTTTCCAACAGCCGCAACGCATCCGACAGCAACGTGGACGGCGTGGTCGCGTCCATCGACGACTTCGCGCTCGTCCAGCCGACGAGCCATTCGGCGAACTCCTCGGCGTTGGCTTCGCGTTCGGTCAACGGCCCGTGCAGTATCTCGTAGAGCTCGACGAGGACGCTGACCGCGGGGATGTTGCGGCCCATCTCGAAAGTGCTGATCTGCTGCGGCGTGCGTTCCGGGGTGAACTGCCGGGCGAGCCACTGCTGCGTCGGCTTGCTGCCGTCGATCGGCCGCGCCCGCTCGCGCGCCTCGCGGATCCGGTGTCCCAGCTTCAGTGCCGCCAACGTCGGTTGCTGCGCGCTCAAGGTCCGCCCCCTCCAGCTCAACCAAATACACGAGCGTACGCGCGAATTAACCGTTGTGTGCAACAGTTCGCGCACACGCATCCCCGCGCGCGAGCCGTCTCGGGGCGCGGGAAGGGGTACGTGCGCATCCGTGAGTGCTATCGCGGGCCTTGAGACACACACTGGGACATGAGACAGCGTTGTCCAACCGCAGGGAGGCGGTCATGAGCCCGCAGTCGAATCAGTCCATCGGAGTACTGCTCCCGGTGGACGAAGGCATCAGATACCGGCTGGGGTTCACGGTCGACGTGGTCGCCTACACCGGGCGCACCATCGACGCGCAACGGCAGATCCAGGATCGGCTGTTCAGCATCCTCCACCGGTTCGTCGCCGCGGCGGGCATCACGCACGAGCAGGTGAACTTCCAGCCCAACGGCGACGGCTACCACTACTTCCTGCCGGACTCGGACATGTACACCGCGGTGCGCCACCTGCTGACCACCCTGCCCAGGCTGCTCACCGAGGACAACGCGGCCCACGACGAGCGGATCCGCCTGCGCATGGCGATCGACGTCGGCACGGTCGGCTCCGGCCCGCTCGGCTTCACCGCCGACGCGGTCGTCCGGTTCAGCAGGCTGGTCGACAGCCTGCCGATCAGGGCCGCGGTCGGCCACTGCGACGCCGACCTGATGGCCATCGTGTCCGACACGCTGTTCCAGGACGTGGTCGCGAGGTTCAGCGACCTCGCCGCGTTGCCGTTCAAGCGGGTGAACGTGGAGGTGAAGGGCTACCAGGCCCCCGCGTACCTGCTGGTCTGCGGGCTCAGCTGACGCAGGAGGCGGCGTCTTCGGGCGACTGCAACGCGAAGGTGATGCCGGGCGCGCTCGGCGCGGCGGCGCGGGCCAGCGTGCGGTCGGTGACCGGGAGGTCGCCTTCCAGCGCGGCGAGCACGGCATCGCGGGCGAGCGGCAGCGCCTCTTCGACCGTGACCTCGCGCTGGAGTTCCCACGACAAGGAGGTGACGCCGGCGTCGCGGATGCCGCACGGGACGATCTTGTCGAAGGCTGCGAGGTCGGCGTTGCAGTTGAGCTCGAAACCGTGCATGGTGACGCCACGCTGGACGCGGATGCCGATAGCGGCGATCTTGCGCTCGGGGCCGCGCTCGTCAGCGGCGATCCAGACGCCGCTGCGGCCCTCGACGCGGCCGGTGGCCACGCCGAACTTCTCGCAGACCACGATCAGCGCCTCTTCGAGACGGCGGACGTAGTGCACTACGTCGATCGGGTCGGCGAGCTTGATGATCGGGTAGCCGACCAGCTGGCCTGGGCCGTGCCAGGTGATCTTGCCGCCGCGGTCGACGTCGATGACCGGGGTGCCGTCGGTGGGGCGGTCCTCGGCCTCGGTGCGCTTGCCAGCGGTGTACACCGACGGGTGCTCCAGCAGCAGCATCGTGTCGGGGGCTTCGCCGTCGGCGCGCGCGGTGACGTGCTGACGCTGCAGCTCCCAGGCTTCCAGGTAGTCGATCGTGCCGATCGGGCGGACGTCGACGGGCTCAGTGGCGGCGCGGCAAGAACTCACTCTTGCGAGGTTACGCCTTCGGCGGGTACTGGCTGAAGCGCGCCCGCCGCGAGCGACCCCACACTCAGCACGCCCAGCACCGCGCCCACCGTGTCGGTGAACCAGTGCACCCCGAGGATGATCCGGAACGCCGCGCTCAGCACCGTCGCGGCCACGAACAGCGCCGCGATCCGCTTGACCAGATGTGGTGCCACCGCCACGCACAGCAGCACGGCCACGAAACCGGTGCTCGCCACCGAGCCCACGTGCCCGCTCGGGTAGCTCAGATCGGGGTACTCACGTGGCCTGGCCCTGTCGAACATCGGCTTGACGATGGTGCTCGTGTACCCGGTCAGCGCCAGCACACCCAGCAGTTTCGGGTAGAGCGGGTCCCGTTTGCGCAGGCCCTGCACGATCAGCCCGAGCGCGAACGCGTACGGCATGACCGGTCCGAAAAGGTCGGTGAGCCACGCCACGACCTTGCCCAGCGGCTGCTCGTACTCGCCGTGTAAGGCGTTCGCGATGGCCGAGTCGAGCGTGGTCGGGTGCACCGCGACGAATATCCCCAGCGCGATGAAAGCGCCGAGCAGCACCAGTCCCATGACGAACCAGCGGGTACGCGTGATCGTCATAGCGCGGCGGCCAATGCGCTTTCCAGGTCGTTGTGCCGGAAGGTGAAGCCGGCTTCCTCGAGCACGCGCGGCACGGCCCGCTGCCCGAACAACGCCATCTCCTCGGCGGCCTGGCCGAGCACGACCTTCATCGCGATGCCCGGCACCCACCACGGCGCGGGCCGGTGCAGCACCCGGCCGAACACCTTGGTGAACTCGGCGTTCGGCACCGGCGCAGGCCCGCACACGTTCACCGGGCCGTACAGCTCTTCGTTCTCCAGCAGGAAGACCATCGCGGACACGTGGTCTTCGAGCGCGATCCACGGCATGTACTGCCTGCCGTCGCCGAGCCGCCCGCCGAGCGCGAGCTTGAACAGCGGCTTCAACGGCCCGAGCAGCCCACCGCCCGGCGCGAGCACCAGTCCGGTGCGCAGGGTCACCACACGCGCGTCCGGGTCGGCCGCGCGTTCCCACGCGGTGCACAACCCGGCCAGGAAACCCTTGCCCTGCGGGGATTCCTCGTCGACGACGGTTTCGCCGGTGTCCCCGTAGAAGCCGACAGCGGACGCGTTGAGCAGCGTCGGCACGCGATGTTCGGTGATGGCTTCGGCGAGCACCTCGGTCGGCTCGACCCGGCTGTCGAGCAGCACCTGCTTGCGGGCGGCACTCCACCGCTGAGGGAACAGCGGCGCGCCACAGAAATTGACCACGGCGTCGACACCGTCGAATGCGCCTTCGGCGATACGGGCCGCGGGAGGATCCCAGTTGAACTCGGTGTCGTCGCGGGATTCCCGCCGCACCAGTGTCCGCACTTCGTGCGTGCCCTTGAGCCGCTCGATCAGCGCTTGTCCCAGCAACCCGCTCGCACCCGCGATCAGAACCCGCATACCCCGATCCTGGTCCCTTTCGTGCTCGGCCGCACGCCTGGGTGCCCGAAATGTGTGCTGGCTCCCTTGACGAGCGCGGGCACCAGGGCGCCGGCCGGCGACGGCATGAACGGGGCGTTCAATCCCTACCCCCGGCCCGGGAGGGCGTAGACGCAGTGAAGGCCTCCTTCACCAAGCCAGGCTTGGTGAAGGAGGCCTTCACGAACGTGCGATGACTACAGACCGAGCTCCGACTCGAAGTTGCCTTCTTCGAGACGCTGCTTGATCGTCGTGACGAACCGGCCCGCGTCGGCGCCGTCGACCAGGCGGTGGTCGTAGGTCAGCGGCAGGAACACCATCGAGCGGACGGCGATCGTGTCGTTGCCGTCGGCGTCGGCGATGACCACCGGGCGCTTGACGACCGCGCCGGTGCCGAGCATGCCCGACTGCGGCTGGACGATGATCGGCGTGTCGAACAGGGCGCCGTTGCTGCCGATGTTCGTGATGGTGAAGGTGCCACCCGACAGCTCGTCCGGCTTGATCTGGCCGGACCGCGCGCGGCCTGCCAGGTCGGCGATGCGGTGCGCGAGACCGGCGAGCGAGAGCTCACCGGCGTCGTGGATGACGACCGAGAGCAGGCCCTTGTCGGTGTCGACCGCGATACCCAGGTGCACGGCACCGTGGTACGTGATCTCCTTCGTCTCCTCGTTGTAGGAGGCGTTGACGTTCGGGTGCTGCTTGAGCGCCTCGACCGTGGCCTTCGCGAAGAACGGCAGGAACGTCAGGTTGACGCCCTCGCGCTCCTTGAAGGCCGCCTTCGCCCGCTGGCGGAGCTTGGCGATCTTGGTCACGTCCACCTCGTGGACCTGCGTGAGCTGCGCCGAGATCTGCAGCGACTCGCGGGTCTTCGTGGCGGTGATCTGGCGGATCCGGCTGGCCTTCTGCACGGTGCCGCGCAGAGCGGCGACCTCCGGGCGGACGGCAGCGGGAGCCTTGGGTGCGGCCTGGGCCGCGGGGGCCGCGGCAGCCGGGGCCGGGGCGGCGGCAGGAGCAGGTGCGGCGGTCTTGGCGGCCGCCTTCTGCTTCTCCTCGGCCGCGGCGAGCACGTCCTGCTTGCGGATCCGGCCGCCGACACCACTGCCCGTCAGCGACGAGAGGTCGATGTCGTGCTCCGAGGCCAGCTTGCGGACCAGCGGCGTCACGTACGGGCCGTCGGCGCTGTTCGACTCGGCCTCCGCCTTCGGGGCGGGAGCCGAGGGGGCGGCAGCGGGAGCCGGGGCGGCAGCGGGAGCCGGGGTGGCCGCCGGTGCCGGGGCGGCCGCGGCGGGTTCCGGCTTCGGCTCGGGCTTGGGCTCCGGCTTGGGCTCGGGCTTCGGTTCCGGCTTGGGCTCTTCCTTGGCGACCGCGTCCGCGTCACCGATGACGGCGAGCACGCCGCCGACCTCGACGGTCTCGTCCTCCTGCGCGCGGATGGCGAGCACGGTGCCCGCGACCGGCGAGGGGACCTCGGTGTCGACCTTGTCGGTGGAGATCTCGAGCAGCGGCTCGTCGACCTCGACCTTGTCGCCGACCGACTTCAGCCAGCGGGTGACGGTGCCTTCGGTGACGCTCTCGCCGAGCTCCGGCAGTGTCACCGGGGTGCCCTGCGCGTTGCCGTTGGCGGACGGCGCGGGCGCCTCGGCCTGCGCCGGGGCGGCTGCCTCGGGCTCCGGCTGGGCGGCGGGCTCCTCGGCGGGTGCGGGGGCCGAAGCCTCGACGCCGCCGGTGCCGTCATCGATGATCGCGAGCACGCCGCCGACCTCGACGGTCTCGTCTTCCTGGGCGCTGATCTTCACGACCTTGCCCGCGACCGGGGACGGGACCTCGGTGTCGACCTTGTCTGTCGAGATTTCGAGTAGCGGCTCGTCGACCTCGACGGTGTCGCCCTCCTGCTTCAACCACCGAGTGACAGTGCCCTCGGTGACGCTCTCCCCGAGCTCCGGCAGTGTGACGGAGTAGGCCATCGTTCGCTGACTCCCTTGAAAGGTTCTGGTGTGGTCTGGGTTTTCTTAAGACGTCAGCTGTGCACGTGGAGCGGCTTGCCCGCGAGGGCAAGGAATGCTTCGCCGAGGGCCTCGGTCTGGGTGGGGTGGGCGTGGATGAGCGGGGCGACGTCCTCCGGGAAGGCCTCCCAGCTGTAGATGAGCTGCGCTTCACCGATCAGCTCGCCGACGCGGTCGCCGACCATGTGCACGCCGACGACGGGGCCGTCCGGCGCCTTGATCAGCTTGACGCCGCCAGAGGTCTTGAGGATCTGGCTCTTGCCGTTGCCGCCGAGGTCGTAGGTGAAGGTGGTGACCTCCGCGCCGTACTTGTCCTTGGCCTGCGACTCGGTGAGCCCGACCGACGCGACCTCGGGGTGCGAGTAGGTGACGCGCGGGATGCCGGCCTCGTCGATCACGCGCGGCTCGAGGCCCGCGATCTCCTCGGCGACGAAGATGCCCTGCTGGAAGCCGCGGTGCGCGAGCTGCAGGCCGGGCACGATGTCGCCGACGGCGTAGACGTTCGGCAGGTTGGTCCGCAGCCGGTCGTTGGTGATCACGAAGCCGCGGTCCATGGTGACGCCCGCTTCCTCGTAGCCGTGGCCCGCGGAGTTGGGGCCGCGGCCGACGGCGACGAGCAGCAGGTCGGCCTCGATGGTCTCGCCGGACTCCAGCGAGACGGCGACGCCGTTGTCGTCCTGCTTGACGCCGGTGAACCGGACGCCGGTCTTGAAGGCGATCTTGCGGCGGCGGAACGCGCGCTCGAGCTGCTTCGAGATGTACTCGTCCTCGTTGGGGACGAGCCGGGGCAGTGCCTCGACGATCGTCACGTCGACACCGAAGGACGCCCAGACGCTGGCGAACTCGACGCCGATGACGCCGCCGCCGAGCACGACGACCTTCTTGGGCACGAAGTCGAGCGCGAGCGCCTGCTCGCTGGCGATCACGCGGCCGCCGAGCTCGAGGCCGGGCAGCGTGCGCGAGTACGAACCGGTGGCGAGGATGACGTTCTTGCCGGTGTAGCGGGTGCCGTCGACCTCGACCGTGGTGCCGCCCGCGAAGGTGCCGGTGCCCTCGACCAGCTGCACCTTGTGCGCCTTGGCCAGGCCCTGCAGGCCCTTGTACAGCCGGGCGATGATCGAGTCCTTGTACTTGTTGACCCCGGCGATGTCGATGCCCTCGAAGACCGCCTTCACGCCGACGGATTCGGCTTCACGGGTCTCGTCGGCAACCTCGGCCGCGTGCAACAGTGCTTTGGTGGGGATGCAGCCTCGGTGGAGGCACGTCCCGCCCAGCTTGTCCTTCTCGATCAGGATGACGGAAAGGCCCAGCTCGGCCGCGCGGAACGCCGCGGCATAGCCGCCCGATCCGCCACCAAGGATCACAAGGTCGGCGGAGGTGTCGGTCACGGTGAAAACTCCTCGGCAAGCATCGGGGGTGAAGCTTCTACGGTCGCGCGTACGCGATCTTCGCGCGCGCGGACGTACGCCATCTTGTCACTACGTCCGCCCATGGTGCGAACGAGCCGGGTGTCCCACACCGGGCACACCTGTGCGTCGGGATAATGGGTGGTGGACGGTGACGAGAGGTGAGGTGGTCGAGGTGGGTCTCTTCGACTCGCTGCGCAGGCGCGGCAAGGACGGTCAAAAGGCCGGTACGCTGCGGAAAGCCACATCGAGCGACACGCGTCATCTCGAAGAATGGGCCGCGTCCCGGCACGGTGTCGAGGCCTATGTGGAGCCGCGCACGACCGTGACCGAGACGACCGTGGTGTTGGTCGCACACGATGGTGAGTGGACCCGCCGCCGCATCGAAAGCCTGGAGGCCGCGCAGGCCTTCGGCAAGAAACGCCAGATGCCGGTGTACGAGGTCGCCAGGGTCGGCTATCCCAAGCGGATGCGGGAGTACACCGAGCGCCAGAAGCGCGCGAAGGGCTGAATCGCCCGCGAGTCTGTCAGGTGAGCAGGCTCAGGTGGTGCTCGACGAGCGCGCGGAAGCCCGCGTGGACGGTCGTGCCGAGCTCCGGGTCGTATTCGACGACGTGACCGGTGCGGGCGAGCGTCAGCACGGCGGGCTCGCTGAGCACCACGACCTCGTCGCGCGCCCAGAGTTCCGCGGCCGGAAGCAGGCGCGGGAAGATCACGTCCGACGGCAGTCCGTCACACGTCAGCAGGAATTCGCGGTACTCGTCGGGGAGCCGGGCGCGCAGCCGCCGCTCGGTCGCGTCGAGAGTCTCCACTGTGGCCGGAGGCGGGGCGAGGCCTTCTCCGCGCAGGCGCATGATCTCGGCCACAAGCTCCGGCCAGCTGTCGGCGGCAGGCGGGTAACGGTGGCGCAGCGCGGCGATCAGGTCGCCGACGAGCGCGGGCGCGTCGATGCCGAGCGGGTTCGCGCCCGCCGCCAGTTCGGGGCCGAAGCGGCGGCACGCGAGCAGGGTGGCGACGTCCGGGAGCGGCCTGCCGGAGGCGACGGCGGCCCAGTCTTCGAGCGAGCCGGTCAGCGCGGCCGCCTTGAGCGGGTCGGCGCGTGGCGTCTCGACCATGCTGACGAGTTTGGCCAAAGTGGACTCACCGGCCCGCTTCAGATAGGCATCGTGCGCGGCTTCCTCGGCGTCGAGATCCAGTGGCACCAACGCTTCCGCCCACTCGGGCCGGAAACCGCGCGCCTCGAACCACATCGCGAAAGCCCGAGCGCGGACGTGGCCTTGCGCGAGCAGCGAGACCGGGCGCTCGGTCGCGCGCGCCCAGGCCAATACGAGCCGGTCGGCGTCCGCGGCCGCCCCGGCCGAAGCCGCGAGCAGCACCGCGTAGCCGATCCGGTCGTCGACCTGGGTTTCGGAGGCCGTGAGCACATCGCGCACGGCCTCCTCGGCGAACTGCAACTCAGCCGTTCGCGACGATGTCTTCCAGCACCGCGTGGATCGTCCGCACCGGGACACCCGTGCCGCCCTTGCCGGTGTAGCCCCACGGGCCGCCGGTGTTGAACGCCGGGCCGGCGATGTCGATGTGCGCCCAGGTCAGGCCCTCGGCGACGAACTCACGCAGGAAGATGCCCGCGGCGAGCATGCCACCCCAGCGGTGCCCGGTCACGTTCGCCAGGTCGGCGAGCCGCGAGTCGAGGTCCGCGCGCAGCTCCTCCGGCAGCGGCATGGCCCAGCCGCCCTCACCGGTGGCCTGCGCGAGCGTGGCGATGCGGTCGCGGAACTCGTCGGTGCCCATGATGCCCGCGGTGCGGTTGCCGAGCGCGACGACCTGCGCGCCGGTCAGCGTCGAGGTCTCGATGAGGTAGTCCGGGTTGTCCTCGGCGGCGCGCACGATCGCGTCGGCGAGCACGAGACGGCCTTCGGCGTCGGTGTTGAGCACCTCGACGGTCTTGCCGCCGTACATGCTCAGCACGTCACCGGGACGGTACGAGGTGCCGGACGGCATGTTCTCGGCGAGCGGGATGTGCGCGATGACCTCGAGCGGCAGCTTGAGCTTGGCCGCCAGCAGCACCGAGGCGAGCACGCCCGCCGCGCCGGACATGTCCGAGGTCATGGTGTCCATGTTCGCCGCGGGCTTGATCGAGATGCCGCCGGTGTCGAAGGTGATGCCCTTGCCGACCAGCGCGACCTTCTTGACCGCCTTGGTGCCCTTGTAGGCGACGCGGACCAGGCGCGGCTGGCGCGACGAGCCGCCGCCGACACCCAGGATGCCGCCGAAACCCTTGCGCTTCAACGCCTTCTCGTCGAGCACCTCGACCTCGAGGCCCGCGGCCTCGGCGAGCTTGGTGGCGCGGTCGGCGAACGAGGCGGGGAACAGGTCGTTCGGCGGGGTGTTGATCAGGTCACGCGCGATGATGACCGACTCGGCGACCGCGGTGGCGGTCTTCAGCACGGCCTTGTGGTCCTTCGCGGCGCCTTCGGCCGGGTTCGCGAAGTCCACTTTGGACACCGGGGCGTCGCCCTTTTCCGAGCGGTACTCGGTGAACACGTACGCGCCCAGCACGGTGCCTTCGACGGCGGCCTGCAGGTCGAGCGCGGACAGCGTGACGAACGCGCGCTCGGTGCCCGCGAGCGCGCGGGCGGCGGCACCGGCGGCGCGGCGGACGTTCTCGCCGCTGACGGCTCCGTCGGCGCCGGGCTTGCCGAGGCCGACGGCGAGCACGACACCCGAGGCCAGCTTGCCCAGCGTCGGCAGCTTGACGGTCTCTTCGAGCTTGCCGCTCGCGCCGAGCGTGGTGAGCACCTCGGCGAGCTTGCCGTCGAACGCGGCGTCGGCGACGTCGGCGCCCGCCGCCAGCTGCAGGCCGTCTTCACCCTGGACGGTGCCGATCACGACTACGTCAGCGCGGGTCTTGCTCAGTGCCGCTTCCGAGTTATCGGAGAGGGCAAGCTTCGGCACGGTCACTTCTGGCTCCTCGCGCTTTCGCGGTGGGACCGGGCTCCAGGCCCGGTCAGATCGTGAGCCATGCTAATGACAAGTGTTGAACAGGCGAAAGGGTGGTGGGTCCGGGTGCGGCTGGCGGCAGGCCTGGTGATCGCGCTCGCGGTGGCCGCGTCCTACGCCGGCGCCGGTGTCATCGCCGCTGGTGCCGTGGCCGCGCTGCTCGCTTTCGGGACCACGCTGGTCCCCGGTGAACCGGTTTCACCCCACCGGCTGCTGGACACGGTGGGCACGATTTCCCAACTTTCGTCGGCCGCCGTGTTCGCGACCGCGTTCGGCGCGTACGCCGTTCCCGGGTACCCGCGGTACGCCGCGGCCGCGCTGCTGATCGTGGCCGTCGCGCTCGCCAAACTCGGTGTCAGGGTGCCCGATCCGGCGAAACGCGTCGTCACCGGGGTGCTCGCGCTCGGCGGTGCGCTGCTGCTCGCGGTGAGTTTCGGGATCGAGCCGGTGAACACGACGCCGTCGCCTGGCCCGGCGGTGGCCGGGTTCGTGGTGGCCGTGGCGGCGTTGTACCCGGTGTTCGTGACGGCGCCGGGGCGGCGGCCGGTGCCGCGCTACCTGGTCACGGCCGTGTTCGGGCTCGCGATCATCGCCGGCGCGGTGTACCAGCTCGGCGCCGGACGGCTCGGGCTTTCGCTGACCTCGATGAAGGATCTGGTCACGGCGGCGGACGCGGCCCAGTTCATGACCGCGCTGCTGATCTTCGTCGTGCTGGCGACGATCACGTCCACGATCGACACCGTCGCCGAGCTTCCCGATGGCCGGGAGCCGGTGGCGTGGACGGCGGCCGTGGTCGCGGTGGTGGTGCTCGGCGGCCCGGTCGTCACGCTCGTGCTCGCCACGCTGGCCGGTCTCGCCCAGGCCGTGCTCCGGTACCGTGCGCATCGTGGTTGATCACAGGTGGCAGCCGGGGGACACCGTCGTCGAGCGGTTCCGGCGCACGGACGGGTCCATCGGCCAGCATCACCCGCTGCGCGTGCTCGCCGACGACGGCGCCACGCTGATCGGCTGGCTCCCGCCGGGCACCGAGATCATCGGCACCAGGCTCATCGACGGCAGGCTGATGCGCGACGCCCCGCTCGGGGAGCGGTTCCGCGTGCAGCGCGAGCAGTACCTCAGCACCTGGCACGGCACGGCGAACGTGCGCCGCGTCGCCGACGACGAGTGGTCCTCGGTGTGGTGGTTCTTCGCGCCGGAGTTCACCGGCTGGTACGTGAACCTGGAGATCCCGCTCGGCCGCACCGAGACCGGGTTCGACCGCATCGACGGCGTGCTCGACCTCGACGTCGCGCCCGACGGCACCTGGTGCTGGAAGGACGAAGACGAGGCGGAAGCCGCGCTCGACGCGGGAAAACTCACGCGTGAGCAGCTCAAGCGGCTGCGTGAAGAGGGCGAGCGGATGGGCGCGCTCGCGTCCGCGCGCGCGTTCCCGTTCGACGGGACGTGGACCGACTTCGTCCCCGATCCGTCCTGGGCCGCGCCGGAGCTGCCGGCGCGGCTGCGCGAAGGACTCAGCCCGCGCTGATGAACAGCAGGAACGTCAGCGCCAGGGTGATCGCGCCGAAGATGATCAGCGACTTCACCGGGATGTCGCGCGGGAACGCCTTGCCGTGCGCCTTGCGCCAGAAGACGACGCCCGCGATCGACGCCGCGATGCCGAGCACCACGCCGAAGCCGCCGATGAGCGCGTAGCCTGCCAGCAGCGTGACACCGCAGAAGTAGGTCAGCAGCACGGCGGCGATCAGCGTCTTGACGTCCGACCCGGTGCCCGCGGAGACGCGGTTCTCGCGGGTGGTCTGCATGGGTTGGTAGGTCACGCCGCCATCCTAGTTCGAAGCGCGGGCGGGTGTGGGACGTACGCGGCAGGAAAGTAGAGGGACTTCCGACTAACGCTCTTCCGACTAAGCGTTATCGTTACTTCATGACGACCACGACGCAGTTCGACCACATCCCGAACCCGCAGCCCGCGAGCCCGGAGCGCGTCGCGGAAGTACTGGCCAAGCCCGGTTTCGGCACCTACTTCACCGACAACATGGTCACCGTGAAATGGAGCACCGACAAAGGCTGGCACGACGCGGTCGTCGGGCCGTACGCGCCGTTCACCCTCGACCCCGCCACCTCGGTCCTCCACTATGGACAGGCGATCTTCGAGGGGCTGAAGGCCTACCGCCAGCCGGACGGCTCCATCGCCTCCTTCCGCCCCGACGCCAACGCGAGCCGCTTCCGCGACTCCGCCGAGCGGCTCGCGATGCCGCTGCTGCCCGACGAGATCTTCCTCGACTCGCTGCGCGAGCTCATCGCCGTCGACGAGCGCTGGGTGCCGACCAAGCAGGGCGAGTCGCTCTACCTGCGCCCCTTCATGATCTCCACCGAGTCCGGTCTCGGCGTCAACCGCCCGGCCGGTGAGTACCTGTACGCGCTCATCGCGTCGCCAGCGGGCCCGTACTTCCCCAGCGGCATCAAGCCGGTCAGCGTGTGGCTGTCCACCGAGTACGTGCGCGCGGCACCCGGCGGCACCGGCTTCGCCAAGTGCGCCGGCAACTACGCGGCCTCCTTCGTGGCGCAGGCCCAGGCCGTCGAAAAGGGCTGCGACCAGGTCGTCTGGCTCGACGCGATCGAGCGCCGCTGGGTCGAGGAGATGGGCGGGATGAACCTGTTCTTCGTCTTCGGCTCCGGCGCCGACGCCCGCGTGGTCACCCCGTCGCTCACGGGCTCCCTGCTCCCCGGCGTGACCCGCAAGTCGCTGCTGCAGCTGGCCCAGGACTTCGGACACCCCGTCGAGGAGCGCAAGATCTCCACCGACGAGTGGGAGAAGGCGGCGGCGTCCGGCGAGCTGACCGAGGTCTTCGCCTGCGGCACGGCGGCGGTCATCACCCCGGTCGGCCACGTCAAGCACGCCGGCGGCGAGTTCTCGGTCTCGGGCGGCCAGACGGGCGAGCTCACCATGAAGCTCCGCAACGCCCTCACCGGCATCCAGGAAGGCACCCGTGAGGACCCGCACGGCTGGATGATCCCCCTCGGCTAGCGGTTTTTATCCCAATGTGGCTTTCGTCAGCTTTGAGCTGACGAAAGCCACATTGGGAGGTCTTGGGCCGGACTCAGGGGCCCGCCGAAGTCGCCCGCCCCAAAGCCGGGCAAAAGCGACAATGCGGGATAAAAGTTGACAGCCTGAGTCCTTTGTGGACATTTAGTGGGCGCCTCGGGGCAGGCTGGCGGGGGAGCCCGAACGTGGCGTTCGCCCTCGCCTAGCCGTTTATCCCCAATGCGTCTTTCGGTCCCTGCTGAGGACCGAAAGACGCATTGGGGAAAAAAATCAGGAGGTCGGGGCCGGGGTGAGGGGGCCCGAGACTCCGGCTTGGTCGTGGGTGGACATCTCGGCCAGTATGCGCGTGGCCATGAAGAGGAGCGGGAGCGCCGCGACCGCGCCCGTGCCTTCGCCCAGGCGGATGTCCAGGTCCAGCACGGGTTCCAGGTCGAGGTGGTCGAGCAGCAGGGTGTGCGCGGGCTCGCCGCCGCGCTGGCCCGCGATCCACCATTGGCGGGCGCCAGGGGCGAGTTCTTCGGCGATCAGGGCGGCCGCGCCCGCGACGAGGCCGTCCAGGATGACCGGGGTCTTGCGGACGGCGGCTTGGGCGAGGAAGCCCGCGATGGCGGCGATGTCGGCGCCACCGGCCGTGCGGACCAGCAGGATCGGGTCGGCGAGGACGCGGCGGGCGCGGCGGAGGCCGTCGCGGACCGCGACCGCTTTGCGCATCCAGGCGGCGTCGTCGATGCCGGAGCCGCGGCCGACGACCGCGACCGGCTCGGAGCCGGTCAGCGCCGCGACGAGTACCGAGGCCGGGGTGCTGTTGCCGATGCCGAGGTCGCCTGCGATGAGCAGGTCGGCGCCGCCGTCGACCTCGGCGTCGGCGATCTTCATGCCGGCGCGGATGGCCGCGCGGACCTCTTCGTCGGTCAGCGCGTCCTCGGTGTCGATCGAGCCGGAGCCGCGGCGCACCTTGAACTCGCCGATCGAGCGGGTCGCGGGCGCGTCGGTGTCGACGGCGATGTCCACCACGCGCACCGAGGCGCCCGCCGACGCGGCGAGCACGTTGATCGCGGCGCCGCCGGTGAGCAGGCTGCCGATCAGCTGGCCGGTGACCTCACGCGGGTACGCGGAGACGCCCTTCTCGGCGATGCCGTGGTCGGCGGCGAAGACGACGACGCGGGGCCGGGTGAACGGGCGCGGCGGTGACTGGCCCTGGCAGGCGGCGATCCAGACGCCGAGTTCTTCCAGTTTGCCGAGTGAACCAGCCGGTTTGATGAGCTTGCCGTGCAGTTCGATGGCCGCCGAGCGGGCGTGCTCGTCCGGCGCCTCGATCTCGGCGAACTCGATGATGGTGTCCGCGTCCACGCCTGGCCTTTCGTCGTAGCGGGTGAGCCGCGATCAACCTACCGCTGCCCACTATTCCCTCCCGTCGCCCACCGCCACCCTCAACGGAGGCGCTGCGCGCCGCTGTATTTTCTCTGTGTGACAGCTGCCGGTGTGGTCCTCGCGAGCGGTTCCGGCTCGCGTGTGGGCGCGAGCATGAACAAGGTCTACCTGCCCGTCGCGGGCCGCCGCGTGGTCGCGTGGTCGCTCGACGCCTTCGGCAAGGTGCCCGGGATCGGCGTGCTCGTGCTGGTGATCCGCCCGGAAGACGCCGAGCTGGCCGCGGAGGTCACCGCCGGGCTCGATGTCGAACTCGTCCACGGTGGACAGACACGCCAGGCGTCGGAACTGAACGCGTTGCGGCACTTGGCATCCCGCATCGAGGACGGTTCGGTCGACGCGGTTCTCATTCACGACGCGGCGCGCCCGCTGGTGAGCCCCGCGCTGATCGGCGAGGTGCTCCGGGTGACCCGTGAGCACGGCGGCGCGGTACCCGGTCTCGAAGCGCACGACATCGTGCCCGCCTCGGAAACCGCCACCACGGGCGGATTCCTCGAAGGCGCCGTCCGGGTACAGACGCCGCAAGGCTTCCTCGCCAAGCCGCTGCTCGAGGTTTACGAGCAGGCCGAGCGCGAAGGTTTCCTGGGCACGGATACGGCTTCCTGTATGGAAAAGTTCTCCCCGCTGCCGGTGCGCTGGGTGCCCGGCGGCGAGGAGAACTTCAAGATCACCTATCCCCACGACCTCACGGTCGCGGAACAGGTACTTACGGGCTCTTGGTGAGCGTCGGGTCCCGCTCGATGACGCCGTCGAGCACGTCGTCGATGGCCTGAAGCAGCTCCGGCTCCAGCTTCACACCAGCCGCCTTGACGTTCTCGTGCACCTGCTCCGGGCGCGAGGCGCCGATGATGGCGCTGGCGACGTTCGGGTTCTGCAGCACCCACGCGACGGCGAGCTGGGCCAGACTGAGGCCTGCTTCGGCCGCGAGCGGCTCCAGCTTGGTGACACGCTCCAGCACCTCGTCGTTGAGGAAGCGCTGCACGAAGTTCGCGCCGCCCTTCTCGTCGGTGGCGCGGGAGCCTGCCGGGAACGGCTGGCCGGGCTTGTACTTGCCGGTGAGCACGCCCTGCGCGATCGGCGACCAGACGATCTGCGAGAGGCCTTCGCGCTCGGAGGCGGGCACGACCTGCGGCTCGATGACGCGCCACAGCATGTTGTACTGCGGCTGGTTCGAGACGAACGGCACCTTCAGCTCACGCGCGAGCGCCGCGCCCTGGGTGATCTGGTCGGCCGACCACTCCGAGACGCCGACGTAGAGCACCTTGCCCTGCCGCACGAGGTCGGCGAACGCGAGCATGGTCTCCTCCAGCGGCACGGTCCGGTCGAACCGGTGCGCCTGGTAGAGGTCGACGTAGTCGGTGCCGAGCCGCTTCAGCGAGGCGTGCGCGGACTCCATGATGTGCTTGCGCGACAGGCCCGAGTCGTTGGGACCCTTGGGGCCGGTCGGCCAGTAGACCTTGGTGAAGATCTCCAGGCTCTCGCGGCGCAGGCCCTTGAGGCCCTTGCCGAGCACGGTCTCCGCCGCGGTGTTCGCGTACGTATCGGCGGTGTCGAACGTGGTGATGCCCGCGTCGAGCGCGGCCTTGATGCAGGACTGGGCCTGCTCGTCCTCGACCTGGGAACCGTGGGTGATCCAGTTCCCGTACGAGATCTCACTGACATTGAGGCCACTGCGGCCAAGGCGACGAAACTCCATGGCCGCACTCTAACCCCGAGAATGTTCGCCTTGCTAACGACCCTGCCTGAACAGCGGGTAAACGATATCTCGGGCGCACAAAAAAAGGTCGTGAGTGGTATGACCGGTTCTAACCGGCCAAAACACTCACGACCCCGGTCGTCAGTCGAGCGCGTCGCCGGGACGCAGGCGCGGCTTGGGGACGCGGAGCTTGCGGATCTGGCTCGCGCGGATGAAGGCGTACCAGCCGATGGAGCGGCCGCTCACGGCCTCCTTCGGGAACTTCTCACGGACGGCCTTGGTGATGCGGCGGCCGCTGAGGAAGCCCTCGACGATCATCAGGAGCAGCATCAGCGTGCAGAGCAGGGTCGCGTACTGCTGGATGCGCGTGTTCGGCACCAGCATCGCCACGAAGACGAGGATCGCCAGCGGCATGAACAGGCCGAGCAGGTTACGGCGCGTGTCGACGAGGTCACGCACGTAGGCCTTCACCGGGCCGCGGTCGCGGGGGAGCAGGTACTTGTCCTCGCCCGCCATCATCTTGTCGCGGCGTTCCTTGGCGGCGGCACGGCGCTCGTCCTTGGAGACCGGGTTGGCCTTGCGGAGTTCCTTGTTGCGCTTCATCGCCTCACGCATGGTGGTGGGCGGTGGCGCCACCGGGCCGCGTTTCTTGGCCTCGGCCTCGCGCCGCTTGGGTGTCGCACGGCCCTTCGCGGCGGTGACGTTCTTAGGGAGAACGTCGATCTGGTCCTCGACGGTGTCGGGGACCTCGGTCTCGGTGGTGCTTCGGCGCAGGAACCTCACGTGACCAGGATATGGCCCGTGTGCCGCGTCATGTCCGGCAGGTCAGGTGATGTGCGAACATGGAGTGGAACAGATCGGGACTCGCCGGTGTTGAAAGCTCCGGGAGTATCCATCGACGGTTGACTATGAGGAGTGCCATGACGACCGCTGAAACCGGCGACGTGCAGACCGAGGCCGGCGCAGCCACCCACGGCGTGACGTTGACCGACGCCGCGGCTGCCAAGGCGAAGGCCCTGCTCGAGCAGGAGGGCCGCGACGACATGCACCTGCGCATCGCCGTCCAGCCCGGCGGCTGCGCCGGCCTGCGCTACCAGCTGTTCTTCGACGAGCGCACGCTCGACGGTGACCTCTTCCGCGACTTCGACGGCCTCCAGGTCGCCGTTGACCGGATGAGCGCCCCGTACGTGACCAGCGCGGTCATCGACTTCGTCGACTCGATCGAGAAGCAGGGCTTCACGATCGACAACCCGAACGCCACCGGTTCGTGCGCGTGCGGTGACTCGTTCCACTGATCTGAGGTCGTGAGTGTTCCCGACGGTTCTCACCGTCGGGAAC
>NZ_JBHWEB010000161.1:0-18121 GCF_042734395.1 Amycolatopsis sp. NPDC059657
TGGGGTATGTGTTCTGTTTTCTCCAGCAATTGGGGGGTGTGGTCAGCTCTGAGCTGACGAACGCCACATTGGGGGTTCCAGAGCTGACCAAAGCCACATTGGGATTTTTTCCCAGGCGGGGCAGGCCAACGCTCACGTGGGCTTTACCTCGCGCGCCCCGTAGCGTTACCTCGAAGTGGCTTTGAGTGATCAGGCTTCGGGGGTGGAGCTGTTGGAGCAGGTCACGGAGTTGCTGCGGGGCACCGTCGACTCGCCATGGCTGTGGCTGATCGTGTTCTCGGTCGCCGGGCTCGACGCGCTGCTCCCCTTCATGCCGAGCGAGACGACCGTCGTGACCGTGGCCGTGCTCTTCGGGCCGGATCCCGAACGGCTGCTCGCGCTGGCCGTAACAGCGACCGTCGGGGCTTGGGCTGGTGACTGCCTCGGCTACGCGGTCGGCCGCGGCGCGGGCCCGAAGGCGATCGCCAGGCTCCAGAGAGGACCCAGCGGACGGCAGCGCTACGAGTGGGCCAAGGCCACAGTGGACCGGCACGCCACCATGCTCATCATCGCCGCCCGCTATGTGCCTGGCGGGCGGGTCGCGAGTGCGCTGGCGACCGGAAGTCTCGGGTACCCGTTTCGCCGGTTCGTCGCGAAGGACGCGCTCGGCGCCGGGCTCTGGGCGGTTTACAGCGTGCTGATCGGGCTGGCGGGTGGGGCGGCGTTCGCGGATGAGCCGGCGAAGGGGTTGTTGCTGTCGTTCGGGCTGGGACTGGGGCTTGTCGCGGCCGTCGAATCGGGGCGGAGGCTGGCCCGCCGACCGGCTCTGAGCTGCACGCGGAATGATGAGGGGCGTGTCTGCCCCTGAGCGTCGTTACGTCATCACCTTCGGCTGTCCCGACCGGACCGGCATCATCGCCCGGATCTCCGGGTTCCTCGCCGAGCACGGCGGATGGATCGTCGAAGCGGCCTATCACACCGATCCGGACACCGGCTGGTTCTTCACCCGCCAGGTGGTCCGCGCGGATTCGCTGCCGTTCGAGGTCGACGTGCTGCGCGAGAAGTTCGGCGCGGTGGCGGAGTCGCTTTCCGCCGAGTCGAACTGGCAGGTGAGTGACACGGGCGAGCGCAAACGGGTCGTCATCCTGGTGTCCAAAGAGGGCCACTGCCTCTACGACCTGCTGGGCCGGGTCGCCGCGGGTGAACTGGACGTCGAGATCAGCGCGGTGATCGCCAACCACCCCGACCTCGGCGACATCACGCGGGCGCACGGCATCCCGTTCCACCATGTCCCGTTCGCCGATCGCAAGGCCGAGGCCTTCGAAGAGGTGCGCAAGCTGGTGGCCGAGCACGACCCGCACGCGGTCGTGCTGGCGCGGTTCATGCAGATCCTGCCCGCCGAGCTGTGCGCGGAGTGGAGCGGGCGGGTGCTCAACATCCACCACAGCTTCCTGCCGTCGTTCATCGGCGCGCGGCCGTATCACCAGGCGTACGCGCGCGGCGTGAAGCTGGTCGGCGCGACCTGCCACTACGTCACCGCCGACCTCGACGCGGGCCCGATCATCGAGCAGGACGTCATCCGCGTCGACCACGGCGACTCGATCGCGGATATGGTCCGCAAGGGCAGGGACATCGAAAAAGTGACCCTGGCCAGGGGTTTGCGCTGGCACCTCGAGTCACGTGTCCTAGTTCACGGGAATCGGACCGTCGTTTTCTAGGTACCGTGAGCGGTATGGGGACTGTGACCGTTGTTGACACGCACGAAGCACTGACCGGCGTCATCGGCGAGGCCGCCGAAGGCGCGATCCGCAAAGACATCGGCCGCATCGACCCGCACGCGCGGACGCTGATCGAGAATTCGCCGTTCGTGCTGCTGGCGACCTCGGCCCCGGACGGCACCTGCGACGTCTCGCCTCGTGGCGACCCCGCCGGGTCGGTGCTCGTGCTGGACGAGAAGACGCTGGTGATCGCGGACCGGCCTGGCAACCACCGGGTCGACAGCTTCCGCAACATCATCGACAACCCGCACGTCGGCCTGCTGTTCCTGGTGCCGGGGATGAACGAGACCCTGCGCGTCAACGGCAGCGCCCAGCTGGTCTCGGAGGCGCCGTTCTTCGACGACCTGATCGTCAAGAACAAGCGCCCTCAGCTCGCGGTCGTCGTCACCGTGAACGAGCTGTATCTGCACTGCGCCAAGGCCTTCATGCGGTCCAGTCTCTGGAAGCCGGAGACCTGGCCTGACCGCAAGTCGCTGCCCAGCGCGGGCCGCATCTTCAAGGACCAGCTGAACATCGCGGCGGACGCCGAGGCGATCGACGCCGACTTGACCGCCCGCTCGATCGCGCACCAGTACTGAGTCGTGAGTGGTATTGCCGGTTAGAACCGGCAATACCACTCACGAGCCCTTAAACCCGGACGAGCATCTTGCCGGTGTTGGCGCCCTCAAGCATGTCGATGAACGCCTGCGGGGCGTTCTCGATGCCGTCGACGAACGTCTCCGAGTGCTTGAGCTGACCGGAAGCGACGAGCGGCGCGACCTCGGCGACGAACTTCGGCTGCAGGTCGTAGTGGTCGCCCACCAGCATGCCGGTCATGGTGAACCGCTTGGCGATGATCGTGGCGAGGTTGCGCGGCGCCGGGGTCGGCTCGGTGGCGTTGTACTGCGAGATCATGCCGCAGACGGCGATCCGGCCGTTCAGGTTCATCGAGTCGATCGCGGCTTCGAGGTGCTCACCGCCGACGTTGTCGAAGTAGACGTCGATGCCCTCGGGAGCCGCCTCGCGCAGCTGGTCGACGACGGGGCCGTCCTTGTAGTTGAACGCGGCGTCGAAGCCGAGCTCCTCCACCAGCCACTTGACCTTCTCCGGCGTGCCGGCCGAGCCGATGACCCGCTTGGCGCCGTTCAGCTTCGCGAGCTGGCCGACGATGGAACCGACCGCGCCTGCCGCGCCGGACACGAAGACGGTGTCGCCCGCCTTGAAGCCCGCGACCCGGAACAGACCGGCGTAGGCGGTCAGCCCGGTCATCCCGAGCACGCCCAGGTAGTTGGAAAGCGGGGAGACCGCACCGTCGACCTTGACCGCGGTCTTCGCGTCGATGACGGCGTGGGTGCGCCAGCCTTCGAAGTGCAGCACGTGGTCGCCGGGCTTGAAACCATCCACAGTGGACTCGACGACCTCACCGACGGCACCACCCTGCATGGCGCGGCCGAGCTCGTACGGCGCGGAGTAGGACTTGCGGTCGCTCATCCGGCCGCGCATGTACGGGTCGACACTGATCACCGAGTTGCGCACCAGGAGCTGACCTTCGCCAGGCGACGGGATCGCCGTGTTCGCGACGGTGAAATTCTCCAGCGTCGGCGCGCCGTGTGGGCGCGAAGCGAGCTGAACCTCAGTGGCCTGTGTCGGTGCGTTCACCGGTGAACTCCAGTCTTAGTAGGTGTCTCTGGAAGGTCCCAACGCACTAACCGGGGCGATCATTCCGTTTGTGACGGGCTACACAATCGCCTCGAGTTTCCCCAGCACACCGTCGTAAATCCGCTTCAGCCCACCCGGCGCGAACGTCTTCTCGAAGAAGCCGCCGATGCCGCCGGCGCCGTCCCACGTGGTCTCGATGCGCACCAGGGTGTTCGGGCCCGACTCACGCACCGACCAGGTGGTGACCATCGACGAGTTCGCGTCCGTCTCGACGAACGTGCCGGGCGCGGGCTCGGTGACCGTCGCGTCGACCGAGCGCACCCGCTTCGACGTGGCCTGCAGCTTCCAGCTCGCCTTGGTGCCCGCGCCGTGGCCGCCCTCGGTGACCGCGTAGTCGAGGTACTGCTCGGTGAGGATTTTGGGGCGCGCCTCGGCGTAGTCCGCCACCAGTGCCCGCACCTGCTCGACCGGCGCGTTGATCGTCCGCTCTGCGACGGCCGTGACCTTACCCATGAACGTTCCTTTCGATGGTCGTGAGTGTTCCCGACGGTTAGAACCGTCGGGAACACTCACGAGTCCTTTAAAGCCCCTTGGACTTCAGCCAGTCCTTGGCGACGTCGGCGGCCTGCTCGCCGTCCGAGTCGACGCGCTTGTTGAGCGTACGCAGTTCCTCGGTGGTGAGCTTCGCGCTGACCGCGTTGACGACCGTCGCGAAGTCGGCTCCGCGCTCGTCGAGCACCTTCTTGGCGACCGCGGGCACGATGTTCTCGGTCGGCACGATGCCCAGGTCATCCTGGAGCTCGGCGTAGGCGGGGTCGCCGACGAGCGGGTTGACCGAGTCGACCGTGATCACGGTGATCGAGCCGGACTTGAGCCCCGCGACACGCGGGCCCGCTTCCTGCACGGCCTGGAAGGTCGCGTTGGTCAGCTTGTAGACGTCCTGCAGGCCCTTGAAGCACGGGATGCGCTGGGCGCATTCCGGTCCGCCGCCCATGACGACCTTGTCGAGCTTCTTAAGGTCGCTGAGCGTCTTAAGACCCTTCTCCTTGGCCAAGTCGGCCTTGACGATGAAGGCGTTCTTGTTCTGCGCCGGCGCGAAGTTGAGCAGGCCGACACCCGACGGCTCGAGGAGCTTCTTGAGCTGCTCGTGCTCGGCTTCCGGGGTCTTTTCCGGCACACCGGCGAAACCGGTCTGGATCGCCGCGCCCTGGTATTCCGGGATGAACTGCAGCGAGCCCTTCTTCAGCTCGGGGTAGATCAGCTCGCGCGAGCCGAGGTTGAGCTTGCGCTCGACCGGATAGCCCTTCGACTCCAGCGCGTTCGCGTACAGCTCGGCGAGGATCTGGCTGTCGGTGAAGTTGAACGACGCCACCACGATCGGCGCGCCGCCCTTACCCTGCGCCGCGGGCGCCGGGTTGCTGTCGCCACCACCGCAAGCCGTCAAACCGAGTGCCGCCGCGGCGAACACCGCAGCGACCTTGACCGTTCGTGTCCAGCGCACGTCCACTCTCCTCTGACTTGTATCAAGGCCCCCGGACATTAGCCCTGCGTAGCGACAGAATCCACATAATGGGACCGATAGGCGTATACGTCTCAATCAACGGAATTCCCGAACTCGAACGGGGTAAGGTCGGCCGGTGCACGAGTTCTTCGTGGCCCAGAGTGGCGAGCGGCCGATCTTCGAATGGCGGTGGGTCGACCGCAACGCCGACGCCATCTTGCAGCGGTTCACCGAGCACGTCACGCTCACGGCGGCCGCGCTCGGCATCGGGCTGCTGATCGCGATCGGCCTGGCGGTGATCTCGTTGCGGTACCGCTGGTTCTACGCTTTCGCGCTCGGCGCGGCAGGCTCGCTGTACGTCATCCCGAGCCTCGGCGCGTTCGCCGTGCTGGTGCCGTTCTTCGGGTTCACCTTCACCACCGCGGTCATCCCGCTCGTGACGTACACGCTGCTGATCCTGTTGCGCAACATCGTCACCGGCATCGACCAAGTGCCGAACGAGGTCCGCGAAGCCGCGCTGGGTATGGGTTTCACCCGATCGAGGCTGCTCTGGCAGGTCGAGTTCCCGCTCGCGGTTCCGGTGATCATCGCCGGGCTGCGCGTCGCCGCGGTCACCACGATCGGCCTGGTGACGGTCACCTCGATGCTCGGCAAGGGCGGCCTCGGCTTCTTCATCCGCGCGGGCATCCAGACGACCACGCCGAACCCGACGCCGATCATCGTCGGCATCGGGCTGTCCATCCTGCTCGCGGTGGGTGTCGACCTGCTGCTGTGGCTGAGCGAACGCGCACTCGCGCCGTGGGCCAGGAAGGCGAACACCCGATGAACATCATCGACGAGACCGTGAAATGGCTCGGCGAACCGAATCGCTGGAGCTGGACGGACAAGGCAGGCATCCCGTACCGCACGGTCGAGCACCTCGAACTGTCCGTGCTGTCCCTGCTTTTGGCCGCGTTGCTGGCGATCCCGGCCGCGCTCTTCCTCGCGCACTACCGGCGCGGCGCGTTCCTGGCGGCCACCGCGGTCAACATCGGCCGCGCGATCCCGAGTTTCGGCCTGGTGGTGCTGTTCTGGTTCCTCGCAAGCCGATGGGACGTCGACACGCGCGTGCTGCCGTTGCTGGTGGCGTTGCTCGTGCTCGCGCTGCCACCGCTGTTCAGCAACACCTACGCGGGTGTGGTCCAGGTCGAGCCGGAAACGGTCGACGCCGCACGTGGCACCGGTTTCCGTGAGTGGCAGCTGATGCTGCGCGTCGAGCTCCCGCTCGCGTCGCCGGTGATCCTGGCGGGCGCGCGGGTCGCGTTCCTTCAGGTGGTCGCGACCGTGGCGATCGGCGCGATCGTCAACGACGGCGGCGGGCTCGGCCGGTACATTGTGGACGGTTTCGCGCTCGGCGCGTCCGGGCGCGGCGAGATCCTCGCGGGCGGTGTCGCGGTGGTCATCCTCGCGCTGCTCTGCGAAGGCGCGTTCTCACTCATCACCAGGTGGCTCGTGCCGCGCGGTCTGACCATGCCGCGCAATCCGCACGCTCAGTCGTGAGACGTCCACGCCGAGCGGCCGATCCTCGCTGACCGGCGGCACGTCGATCCAGGCATAGTGCTCGCGGAGTCCCGGCGCGCACTGGCCGCGGAGGTAGTACGCCTGCGAGCCCGCGATGAACTCGCAGGCCGTGATCGTCACCAGGTGCTCGACGGCCGCGCGCAGCTGCTCACCGGCCGCCCACGCAAACGCTTGCACATCCTCCTGACCTGCGGATGTGTCAATCGAGCCTAGAGTCGCCGGAGTGGCCAGCCTGCGCAACGCGTGCAGCTCGCCGACGGCCCGCTTGTGCAAAGGCGTGAGCCCCGCCTGCGGTCCGGGATCCACGGCGAGCTGGGGATTCAGCCCGCTGAATCCGGCGTCGAGCATGCGGTGCATGCGCTGGACGCTGATCTCGCCGAGGTGCACGAGCGCGGCCGTGACGGCGTCCATCCGCAGGCCGAGGTCGACGGCGTGGAACCCGGTCGTCGACACGAACTCGCCGTCGAGGAAAGCGGGCGAGTCCGACGGCCGGTCCAGGAGCACGGCCCGGCGGAGATCGTCGAGCACTCGGTCGGCATGCGCGAGCGCGCGGGGCCCGACGCGCACGGAAATGGGCGCCTGCACCAGATCCCGCACCTGGCCGCCGTCGGTCAACGCCGTCAGCGCGACCAGGCGTTCGCGCAGGAACTCATCGTCACCGGCCAGTTCGGGTGCGTAGATGCCGCGTGGCGCGCCGAGCACGTCGACGGCGACCGCCGCGGCCGTGAGCTGCAGATCGACGATCCGGCCGGCTTCGTCGCCGCGCAGGACCGCGTGCGTGACGGCCAGCGGCGAGCCCTGCAGGAGGCTGATGCCTTCCTTCGGTCCCAGCTCGAAGTCCAGCTCGGCGAAGGCATGCGCGAGCGGGATGATCTCCCCCGCGCTGCCGAGCCCGAAGCGGGGCACGTTCGGCAGATAGCCGTTGTTGAGGTGGTCCGCGAGCGCTTGGATCAGCTCGACGCTGCCCCCGGCCGACGGCGCGAGCAGGTCGCGCACCCGCACCGCGAGCAGCGCACGGACGTCGCGTTCCGGCAGCCATGGCGGGCCGCCGACAGCGCGACCGAGTAGCAGATTCCGTTGGTGGACAGCCTGTTGCTCGACGGTCAGCCGCACTCCGGCGAGCCGTCCCATGCCGGTGTTGACCCCGTAGACGGGCCGGTCGCCGTCCAGCGCCTTGAGCAACCGCTCGCGGTTGGCCTTGACCTCGCCGAGGTCGCCCAGCGTGAGCGGTGCGCCGTCGGCGATCGCCAGGATCATCTCCGGAGTCATCGGTACGGCAGCATGATTCCGGCGTCGGAGCGGTAGCGCGGCCAGACCCGCGTCACAAAGCCAGGCCCTCGATGACCTCGGCGCCGGGCAGCGCGGCCAGCACATGACCGGGTACCAGCAGTTTGCTGCCACGGATCCCGCTGCCGATGACCAGCTCGGGTGCTTCGGCGACGGCCTTGTCGATCAGGATCGGCCAGGCTTCCGGCAGCCCGACCGGCGTGATGCCGCCGTAGGCCATCCCGGTGAGCTCGACGGCCTCGGCCATCGGCGCGAACGAGGCCTTGCGCACGTCGAGCCTGCGCTTGATCACGCCGTTGACGTCGGCGCGGGTGGTCGCCAGCACCAAGGCGGCGGCGAAGCGCACCTCACCGGCGCGCTTGCCCGCGATGACGACGCAGTTCGCCGACGCGGACAGCGGCGTCTCGTACGCCTCACAGAAGGCAGCGGTGTCGGCCAGGTCCGGGTCGATCTCCGCGACGCCGAGCGCGTCGGGGTCCGGCAGCGCGGCGAGCGCCTTCGCGACCGGGTCGGCCAGCAGTTCGGGGTGCTTCGAGGCGGGCTCGACGGTCAGCTTGCCCGCGATGGTCCAGGTGCTCACCAGTTTCGACCGCCGCGCTGCACCTCGATCAGCTTCGGCCGCACGTCGACCAGGTAGACGAGCGCCGCGACCAGTCCGGCCAGCCAGAACAGGCTGCCGGGGCCGAAGAAGTCGAACAGCACCATCGCGGCCAGTCCGGCGCCGGTGATCCCCATCCAGACCGGCTTCGTCTTGCGGTCGGCGGCGGAGTACGCGTCCGCCCGCTGCAACAGGGCGTGCACGAACGCGAAAAGACCGGCGAGCGCACCGGCCCACCGGATGATGTTCACGATCCACATGGCGACAAGCACGAGTTCAGGGTACGTGATTGCCACGAAACGGACCGGCCCCGCACCTGGGGAGGTGCGGGGCCGGTCCGTTCAGCCGAGATTTACTTCTCGTCCTTCGCGGCGGCCGGCTTCTTGGCGGCGGTCGCGGGGGTGGTGGTGCGGCGGGTGGTGCTCGCCGAACGCGGGGCGGTCTTGGCGGTGGACTTCGCCGGGCCGGTGGTGGCGGCCTCGTCCGACTTGGTCTCGGTGGCCGGAGCCGCCTCGACGGTCTTCTCCTCGCGGGGGCGGCCGGTCACCTTGGCGATGACGTCCTCGACGCGCTCACGGGCTTCGGTGGTGACGTCCTCGACGCGACCCTGCGCGGTCTGGAGGGCCTCCTCGAGCTGCTCGATGGCCTTCTTGACCTGGGGCTGCTCGACGAGCTTGTCCCACGCCTGCTCGCCGGACTCGGCCAGCTTGTTGTACAGCTTCAGCGCGGCTTCGGTGTACTCGTCGATGACCTTGCGGAGCTCGGCAGGGCTGACCTTCTCGCGGAGCTGCTGCACCTCGGTGGGGAGCTCTTCGATGTTCTTCTTGACGGTCTCGCGGTTCTCGGCGGCCTTCTCCTTGGCCTTGCCGACGGCGTCGACGACGGCCTTGCTGGCGAGGTTACCGGCGCCGAGGGCGGCCAGCAGCGAGGTGCGGAACTGGTCGACGGCGGTGTTGACGGCCTTGCGAACGTCTTCAGTCTTGGGGGTGGTCATGGTTTTCACTCCTCGTTTGGGGGTCTTTGGATGCTGCGTTTTCACGGCGGAACGACTCGTAGATGTCAAGCAGAACCTGCTTCTGCCGCTCGGAAAGCTCCTCGGCGGCACGGATCGCGTCACCGACGGGGCCGCCGGTGGGCAGATCCAGGATTCCGGCCTGCACATAGAGTGCTTCGGCTGAAATCCGCAGGCCCTTGGCGATCTGCTGCAAGATCTCGGCGCTGGGCTTGCGTACACCGCGCTCGATCTGACTCAAGTACGGGTTGGACACGCCGGCGAGTTTTGACAGCTGCCGCAACGAAATCTTCGCGTTGCTGCGCTGTTGCTTGATGTACTCACCGATGTCACGACCGATGTCGGCGACCTTCTCCATGGGCCCGTGAGCCTCATTCTGTTCCGCCATCTTCGCCTCATCTCCTCGCGACAACAACGACGTTACGCCCGAGTGCTAGCTATTGCAAGCAGACTGCTTGCAGAACCGCTGTGTCTTGCGCCACGCCGTAACCTGGCCTTATGTCCGATGCCGCGAGACTGAGGCGCAAGCTCGTACGGCGGCTACGTGAGGACGGCGCGCTCACCGACCCGCGCTGGGCCGCCGCCTTCCGCACCGTGCCCCGCCATCTCTTCCTCCCCCGTTTCTTTGTGACACAAGGGGAAAACTGGGACGCGATGGACGAGGGCGACCCAGGCTGGCTGGCCCGCTGCTACGCCGACGAAGTGCTCGTCACCCAGCTCGACGACGACTCTTCCTTGTGGCACAAGGCCCGCGAGACCGGACCGGTGCCCGGCGTGCCCACCTGTTCGTCCAGCATGCCGGGGATCATGGCGATCATGCTCGAAGCGCTGGAGACCTCATATGGGGACCGCGTGCTCGAGGTCGGCACCGGCACGGGCTACAACGCGGCACTGTTGTGCCATGCACTGGGCTCGGCAGCAGTGTCCACAATAGACATTGACGCCGGACTGGTCGATGAGGCTTCGGCACACCTGACCTCGGCGGGTTACCAACCCGTGTGCGCGGTGACCGATGGGCGGCAAGGGTTTCCCGCGCGGGCACCGTTCGACCGGGTGCTGTGCACATGCGCGGTCTCCTCGATCCCGCCCGCCTGGCTGGAGCAGACGGTGCCGGGCGGCCTGATCGTGACGACACTGCACCGGCCACTGGGCGCCGGTCTCGTGCGCATCGTCGCGGGCGCCGGCGCGACCGGCGAAGGCCGAGTGCTCGCCCGCGACGGCCGTTTCATGCCACTGCGCGCCCACCGCGGCGCGCGACCTTCGCTGCTACTGGACGCCATCGACGGCCCCGGCTCCTTCTCGGCGACGTCGTTGCAGCTCAACGCGGTGACACGGCCGTCGAGCCCGTTCGAGTTCTTCGCGGGGCTCGCGCTGCCCGGCGTGCTGCCGTACGCGGACTACCTGCTGCACCCGGACGGCTCCTGGGCTCGCCACCACGGCGACTCCGTCGAACAAGGCGGCCCGCGACGCCTCTGGGACGAGGTACTCGCCGCTCATGCCGAGTGGACGGACCTGGGCGAACCCCGGCGATCCCGCTTCGGCCTCACCGTGACCCCGACGACCCAGGACTTCTGGCTGGACTCACCCGAGAGCCCCCACCGCTGGCCGATCCACCCCTAGAAAAAATCCCAATGCGGCATTCGTCAGGTTTCAGCACGCCAATGTGGCTTTCGTCAGCTCTGAGCTGACGAAAGCCACATTGGGATTTTTTTCCCCGGGTCAGAGGTGCTTGCGGATCCAGGCTTCGGCGTGGTCGACCGAGTCGTCGAGGGTCGCGTGGGTGGTGTTGAAGAGGTCCATCGGCGGGGTGGTGCGGGCGCCTTCGCGGTGGATCCAGTCGTTGAACTCCAGCATCTCGTCGATGCGGGACTCGTCGTTCCAGCCACGCCATTCCGGTCGCGCGCGCAGTCGGGTTCGCAGCGCGCCGGAGTCGCCGATCAGCGCCAGGTAGTGGATTTCCGAGAAGAACACCCGCTCCGGACGCGACTCGAGTTCTGCGGGCAGGACCGTTCCGCAGAGCACGACCGGGCGGCCGCTCTGGTGGATCATCGCGGCCATCCGCAGCCAGACCGAGCGGAAGCGGGGGTGCCCGTCGACGTCGTTGCGCAGCCCGCCGACCCACAAGACGTCCTGCTCGAGCAGCACGACCTCGTCGGCGAGGCGTGAGGCCAGCCGAGGGCCGACGGTGGACTTGCCCGCGCCGCTCGGGCCGGTCAGCGCGAACAGCGGCAACCGGCGGAACGGCCAGCGGTGCCCGCAGACCGCGCACACCAGCACCGCGCCCTCGGCGACCGGGTACTCGGCCCGGTCGCCGCAGGCGGGACAGATTTTGAGATCGAGCACGTGTCTAGTCGAACAGATCCTCGAGGAAGCTCTTGCGGCGCTTGGGCGCGCCGTGCCCGCCTCGGTAGCCCTTGGGCGAGTCGGGGTAGCCGTGGCCGCCTCGGTAACCCTTGGGCGAGTCCGGGTAGCCGTGGCCGCCCCGGTAGCCCTTCGGCGAATCCGCGTAGCCGCCGTGCTGCTGGTAGTGCTGCGTGGGCGGCGGCTGGTACGCCGGGGGCGGCGGGACCTGGTTGCCGTAGTACGAGGCCTCTGCGCCGGCGATCTGCTCAAGCTCACCGCGGTCGAGGAAGATGCCGCGGCATCCTTCGCACTGCTCGATGGCGACACCGTTCTTGGAGACGGTGCGCATGACGTTTTGACACTTCGGACAAATCACACATCACAGGCTACGCATATTCGACGCCGCATGCGCAGAGGCAGAACGGATGCCCCGCGGGATCCGCGTAGACCCGGAACGTCTCCGGCTTGTCGTCGAGCAGCTTGGCGCCGAGCGAGAGCACGCGCTCGTGCGCGGCCTCCATGTCGGTGACGTCGAGGTCGAGGTGCGCCTGCTGTGGATTCTCCTGCGACGGCCAGTCCGGCGCGCGATAGTCGTCGACGCGCTGGAACTCCAGCCGCGAGCCACCCGCCGGGTTGGTCAGTGTGACCCAGTGGCCGTCCGCGGCCGCCTGGGGCGACGGCCAGTCGAGCAGCGAGCGGTAGAACTCGGCGAGTGCCGCCGGGTCGGGACAGTCGTAGACGTAGCCGCCGAACGTGGGGACCGCGGACATCGAATCTCCTCCTCATAACCGGTCAACTCAGTATGGGAGTTAGCTCAACAGGGCGCAACCGGTGTCCGGCTTACACTGGTTTCCATGAACGACGACGCTTCACTCGTGGTCGAGTTCCTCAACACGGTGAACGTCGAGGAGAACACCGACGAGCTGGCCACGGCTGCGACGTGGCACGCCTGGGCCGCCAAGCACGGTCTGCGCCCCGGCCCGCTCGCGGAGGCTCGCGAAGCCCGCCACGCGCTGCGCGCGGCCGTCGGCGATCCGCGGCTGAGCCCGCGCGAACTCCGCGTGCCACTGCATGCCGAACTCGGTCAGGCAGGCCCACGCCTCGCCGCAGAGGACGTCGTCGCCGCCGTGCTCGCGGCGGCCACCCGGCTCGCGGTGCTCGGCGAGTGGGCCAGGCTCAAGATCTGCCCGGCCGACGACTGCCTGTGGGCCTTCTTCGACAACTCCCGCAACCGCTCGCGCACCTGGTGCTCGATGCG
The DNA here is from genome assembly GCF_042734395.1 of Amycolatopsis sp. NPDC059657. Taxonomy (NCBI): domain Bacteria; kingdom Bacillati; phylum Actinomycetota; class Actinomycetes; order Pseudonocardiales; family Pseudonocardiaceae; genus Amycolatopsis; species Amycolatopsis sp. NPDC059657. The sequence goes on from NZ_JBHWEB010000161.1 coordinate 12,955, forward strand.
GGTCTGCGGCAACCGTGAAAAAGCACGCGCCTGGCGGGCCCGTGGGGATGGCCGACCACAACCTGTGGACAGTCGCTAGGCCATCACGGTCAAATGCTGTGGACAACCCTAGGGATAACTCAACTTCCTGTGGACAACTCCGCAGCACGGCCGAACCGTGTGCTATAGGGCTCAGAACAGCAGGTGGGCCACCGAATAGATGGCCAAACCGGCCAGCGCGCCGACCACCGTGCCGTTGATCCTGATGAACTGGAGGTCGCGGCCGACCTGAAGTTCGATCTTCCGCGAGGTTTCCTCGGCGTCCCAACGCTCCACTGTGTCGGTGATGATCGTGGTGATCTCACGCGAGTAGTGCGTGACCAGGTAGGCCGCCGCGCCCTCCAGCCAGCCGTCCACCTTGGAGCGCATGGCGTCGTCGTCGATCAGCCGCTGCCCGACCGAGCGCAGGCCCTCGCGCATGCGTTTGCGCAGCTCGCTCGACGGGTCTTCGGCCGCGGCCAGCAGCATCTCCTTCATCGACGCCCACGCGGTGCCGATCAGCTTCTGCACCTCGCCGTGCTGGATGACCTGCGACTTCACCTGCTCGGCGCGCGCCATCACGTCCGGGTCGGTCTGCAGGTCCTGTGCGAACTCGCCGAGGAACTTGTCCAGCGTCAGCCGCATCGGGTGGTTGACGTCGGTCTTCACCGCCCAGGCGAACGACAGGACCTCGCCGTAGACCTTGTCGGCCAGCATCTCGTCGACGAACTTCGGCGACCACGTCGGCGCGCGGTCGGAGACGACCCGCAGCATGGTCGAGTGGTTGTCGCGGACCCATTCGTACGCGCGGTCGCACATCAGGTCGACGAGCTTGTGGTGCGAGCCGTCCTCGAAGATCCCGGCGAGCACCTTGCCCAGCGGCGGGCCCCACGGCGGGCCGACGACGCGGCGCACGATCGCCTGCTCCAAGATCGCCTGGACGTCCTCGTCGCGCAGCACCTTCACGGCGGCGCGCATGGCGTTCGCGATCTCGTGCGACGCGCGCTCGGCGTTCTCCGGCCGCGCGATCCACTCGCCGAGCCTGGTCGCGACCTGGACCCGCCGCACCTTGTCCCGCACCACGGCCTCGGACAGGAAGTTCTGGCTCACGAAGTCGCCGAGACTGTTGCCCAGCACGTCCTTCTTGTGCGGGATGATCGCGGTGTGCGGGATCTTGATGCCGAGCGGATGGCGGAACAACGCCGTCACGGCGAACCAGTCGGCCAGCGCGCCGACCATGCCGGCTTCGGCGGCCGCACGCACGTACTCGACCCAGTTCGGCCAGCCCTGCGCGAGCCCCCAGCTGGTCACCAGGAAGATCACCGACGCGCCGACCAGGAACGACAGCGCGACGAGTTTCATCTTGCGCAGCGCGCGCCGTTTCTCCTCCTCGGCGGCACTTCCGCCGGGGGGATCGGCCAAGCGCGTGGTGCCGCCCGTGAGCTGCCGGGGCTCGGCCTTACCGTTGGTCAGTTGCTCCACGCCGCCATTGTCCGTGAGGATTGCCGATCGTGCGCGAACCTGCTCTAGTACCCCGCCTCCAGCCGTTCACTTCGACGATCTTCGCGGAGATGACCGCGCTCGCCGTCAAGCACGACGCCGTCAACCTCGGCCAGGGCTTCCCGGACACCGACGGCCCGGAAAAGATGCTCAAAGCAGCACAAAAGGCCCTGTTTGGCGGGCTCAACCAGTACCCGCCCGGCCCCGGCCGCCAGGAGCTGCGCGAGGCCATCGCCAAGCACCGGGCCGGGCGCTACGGGATCGAGTACGACCCGAACACCGAGATCCTCGTCACCGCGGGCGCCACCGAGGCGATCGCGGCGACGCTGATCGCGCTGACCGAGACCGGCGACGAGGTCGTCGTCATCGAGCCGTACTACGACTCGTACACCGCCGCGGTCGCCATGGCCGGCGCGACGCGACGTGTGGTCTCGCTCGTGGAGAGCGCCGATGGCCGGTTCGCGCTCGACCTCGAAGCCGTCCGCGCGGCCATCACGCCCGCGACGCGCGCGATCCTCGCCAACTCTCCGCACAACCCGACCGGCACCGTGTTCACGAAGCAGGAGCTGGACGGCCTCGCGAAGCTCTGCGTCGAGCACGACCTGATCGCCATCACCGACGAGGTCTACGAGCACCTGACCTTCGACGAGGCCGAGCACTTCCCGCTCGCCGGGTTCCCAGGGATGCGCGACCGCACGGTCTCGATCTCGAGCGCGGGCAAGTCGTTCAACTGCACCGGATGGAAGATCGGCTGGCTCTGCTCGTCACCTGAGCTGGTCGCCGCGGTCAAGGCGGCGAAGCAGTTCATCACCTTCGTCTCGGGCGGACCGCTGCAGCCCGCCGTGGCGTACGCGCTCGAAGAGGAACTGGACTGGGTCGAGATCCTGCGCGGCAGCCTGATGGCCAAGCGCGACCGGCTCTCCGCCGGGCTCGCCGAAGCCGGTTTCGCGGTGCGGAAGACCGAGGGCACTTACTTCGTCTGCGCGGACGTCCGGCCGCTCGGCTTCACCGACGCGGCGGAGCTGGCGTACCAGCTGCCCGAGCGCGTCGGGGTCGCCGCGGTCCCCGTAAAGGTGTTCACGGATCACCCGGACGAGTGGAAACACCTCTTGCGTTTCGCCTTCTGCAAAGAAGACTCGGTACTCGACGAAGCGATCGAACGGCTGCATAAACTCGGCTAATCGAAACCTTCTGTGACCAATAGGTGACGGAGACGATCCAGGCATCTTCGGCGGAGCGGGCCGACGCTGCCTGGACGTATTCCCAGCTCAGTGGCGATTTCTTGCTGGGTCAGCTCGGGATAGTGGGCCAGCAGCCACATCAGCGCCCGCGACCGGCGCGGCAGGCTGGCGACGGCGTTCCACAGCATTTTGTCACGCTCAGTGAGCAAAATCAGCTGCTCGGGCGACGCGGCGGCGAGCTCGGCCCGACACGCCAGTGGGACGTCCGACCGGCGCTTCATCACCCGACGGTGGGCGCACCGCCTGGCGGCCGTCGCGAGCCAGCCTGGCAGCCGCTCCGGATGGTCGAGCGAACACCGTTTACCGACGAGTGCGAGCCACGCGTCCTGACAGACATCTCGCACGTCGGCGTCACACAAGGTGGACGCGTGCGCGGCGTTACGAACGACTACGGAGAGGCTTCGGACCAACGCGGTCCACGCCGTTTGGTCTCCTGCCGACGCCAAACGGACCAACCGCCCGAGATCTCGATTCAGCATGCGAAAACCGCCCTCCGCCGTCCGGAAGGACCAGCCGTTCTGGCCACTTTCCGCGACTGAGACGGCACGCACGGGCGCGAAGATCCGCGAAAACTCAGGTCAAGCGCCATTTGAGTAATTACCCTCAGGCACGAATGGCCGCAGTCCCGCCCACCGAGGCCAACCCAGAGTGATCAACTTCTCGCCCTGCGCCACCGGAGCCGGTACGTCCGTTCCGCCTTACGGGGTGGATCGAACGCGATCGAGGTGAAACACTCGCCTGCGATGCTAGAAAGAGTGCAGCCCCGGGGGAACTGCGACCTGGCCAGATGAGACCCCAGCAAGATCGACTCGGGCGATGATCGCCTGAGTTCAGGCCCGGACGGTGGTGGTGGCGGTGAGTGGCACGAACTCCGTGTCCCGCTCCGGTCGCGTGCTGCCCTCGATCCTGCTGGCGGGTGGCCTGACCGCCGCCGCGTGGTTGCTCGGCGCGGTGCTCAGCACCTCGGCTTCGGCCGAGGAAGCGCCCGGCACCACAGCCGGCATCTCGGAAACCGTCGCGGCCGCCGAAAGCGCCCCGGACACCGAGGTGACCAAGACCCCGACGGCCAAGCCGGCGGCGCTGTCCAAAGAAGAGCCGGCGGCCGCTCCCGTCGAGACGTTCTCCGTCCAGAGCAACACTCCTGAGCCCGCGCCCGCCCCCGCACCACGCAAGAAGACGCCCACCGGCGGCGGCTTGCTCGGCGGTCTGCTGGGCACCGTGCTCAACGTGGTCACCGACACCGTCGGCACCGTGACCAACGTCGTCGACGACGTGCTCACCCCTGGCCGCCAGATCGACCCGGACTGCCCGGAACCGCTGCCGCTCGACGGCGTCGGCAAGGCCATCCTCCCGATACTCGGCAACGACCAGCCGACCCACAGCGGCACCAGCGCGACCGTCTCGGTCACCGTCACCCGCCCAGCGGCCGAGACGGCCGTGGCGGCCACCGCCCCCGAGAACCCGCCTGCCGCCCCGGAAACGGCCACCGCGGCCCGGGTGTCCACAGTGGTCAACCCGGCCGCCCACACCGTCCAATCGCGCCAGTCGGCCGGTAAGACGGCCAAGAGCGACCAGCAGGCGAACGTCAAAGCGGGCGGTTCGAGCGGCGGCGGCCAGCTCCCGACCGCGCCCAGCGCTCCCCTGACCCCCACCGGCACCGTCACCGCGGGCCATGACTCCGCAGGCGGCGCCCGCCACCAGCTGGCCGTGCTGACCTCCGACACGAACACCACTCAGCTTCGGCTGATCGGCACCAGTCTCGACCACGAGGTCGACGGTGCTGGCAGAGACGCAGCTCTGCCGACCACGTCACCTGACTGACGCCAGCCCCCTTTCCAGGGAGAGCCGCGTCCAAAACAAGATCAACTTCGCCGCTTTCCCATTTGTCTGAACGTTTCCCATGCGTTTGACAGGGGCTTCTCCATGCGTGCACACACCAGACTTCCCGATCGGCCGACCGCGCCTGGCCGCTTCGGGCACTGGTCCTGGCACCGCGATGCCCCCGCGGTGCCAGGACCACCATCGGGTGCGCTTCGGATGTTCGTACTCACCGCGCCGAGCACGAACTCCACCCCGATCCGCACCTGAGCGTCGGCACCCTGCCGGGCATATCGAGGGGCTTTGCCTGGCAGACCGCCGTCGCGCGGCCGGTGCGCTGGATGATTCAACGCCGTAGTACCTCCCTGGAGCTGCGGACCTTCATCCGGCGCACCGGCCGTTTTTCTTGCCACGTAAGGTCTCGCCCGTGTACCTCCACTGCTGCTCGGCCTGCGCGCGGGGTGGCGATGTGAACGGCGCTTTCACAACGCTCAACCTGGATCCACCGAGGATCTTGGTGGGTTGATCGTGTCGTGGACGCGCAGATGCCCTCTGACTTGGGATGATTGTTCTTGCGAAGGAATCAATCG
>NZ_JBHWEB010000162.1:0-17981 GCF_042734395.1 Amycolatopsis sp. NPDC059657
GTTCTAACCGCCCGCAACGCGCACGAGTCCTTTAACCGGCCGGAACCGTTTCGTAGATGCGCTGGGTGCCCGCGCGGTTCGAGACGAGACCGTTGGCCCACAAGGACTGGACGCGGGAAGCCTCGGCCGAGTTCGGGTTCGCGTTGTGGCAGGACGTGCCGGGGCCGCCGCCGGACATGAGCTCCGAGCAGGGGCCCTCGTAGTGGTCGGGGAGGCCGAGCGCGTGGCCGGTCTCGTGCGCGGTGATGCGGACGATGTCGTACTGCTTGGCCTGGGTGAAGTCGATGAAGATCGTGCCGGTGCCGTGGCCGTCGGTGTCCGCGTAGGACCCCTGCGGGTCATTGCCTTCCACGTAACGCAAGGAGGCGCCCGACGAGCTCGGGCGGAGCTGCACATTGGACACCGCGCGGTTCCAGTTGGCCGCGCCTGAGGAGATGGCCGAGGCGAAGCTGGGCGCGCCGGATGCGTCGTAGTAGACGGTGGTGACCGCGGGCGCCGCCGTTGCCATTCCCGCGGTGAGCGGGAGGACGAGCACGGCGAGCGCCGCGGCGCCGGTGAAGAAGGTCTTCTTGGACATCTGGGGATTCTCCTTGCCAGGACAGGGGATTCGCCTGTGTTGGCAGCGAATCTAAATTCCTGGCGAAGGAGAGGCATCCAACTTTCGTACTGTTCCAGAGGTGGTGATTTACCAACCTTGACTAACGCATGCGTGTCAGCTAATGGGACTGAGTGAAGGTCGTTTGGCCGTGCGCTGATCGCCGGAAGACTGGCCGCGCAGGCGTCTGCCGAGCCATGGGCCCAGGAATGTCGCCGCCCAGCCGATTTCACTGGCCACTGTGGTCCGCGGCGGGATCCCGGGCGGCGGTGGCCGCGTCCAGGAATCGTCGCTGCCGGGGAGTTCGAGTGCGTGCGCGACCGCCGAGGCGATCAAGGCGTGGCCGAGCGGGCTGCAGTGCAACCGGTCTTCGGCCCAGAACCGGCGGTCGGCGACGGCGGTGTGCAAGGCGATCTCGGCGACGGCGACACCGTGGCGGGCGGACGCGGCGCGGATGCGGTCGTTGAGGTCGTGGATGCGGGCGCGGGCCGGGCGGGCGAGCGGGATGATCCTGGTGATGTCCGGGAAGGTGACCGTCGCGACGCGGGCGCCGGACTCGGTGAGCGCCGCGAACATCGCCTCCAGGTGACCGGCCACTTCGGCCGCGTCGAAACGGGGGCGCAGCAGGTCGTTGACGCCCGCGACGACGGTGGCGATGTCGGGACGCAGTGCGAGAGCGCGCTCGAGCTGTTCGTGTCGGACCTCGCCGGCCAGGCGGCCTCGGACGGCCAGGTTGGCGTACTGGAACGAGGGGTGGCCGTCAGCGAGGTGTTCCGCGAGCCGGTCCGCCCAGCCGCGCAGGCCGGTGCTGTCGTCGCCATCGCCGACACCTTCGGTCTGGCTGTCGCCGAGCGCGACGTAACGCTGGTAGGGGCTCATTTCGGCGCCGGCACCAGCCCGTCGGCGACGAGGCCCGCGAGCACCGCGTCGCTGAGTGCGGTGACCGCCGAAAGCGGCCGGACCATCACGGTGAGCTCGGTGATCAGTCCCTCGTCGTTGAACCGGAAAAGGTCGACGCCATGGATCTCGGTGCCCTTGACTGCCGCGCGGAACTCCAGCACGTCCGAGTCGGTGCCGTGGAACTCGCCGACGTAGCGGAAGTCCTCGAACGTGCGCAGCAGCACGCCGAGCAGGCCGAGGATCATCGGCCGCCCCTCGAACGGGGTGAACTTCACCGGGCTGAACATCCGCGCGTCCGGTGTGAACAGCGGTTCGATTGCCGCGTGGTCGCCGCTCAGCACCGCGTCGCGGAAACGCTGAGTTGTAGTACTCATTTCCATGAGTACTCATATACATGACTATGATGGGCCACGTCCAGCTCGACCACGGAAGGAACCGAGGCCATGGCCCTGCGGCATGCGGTGCTCGCCGCCCTGCTGTCCGGCGAATACAGCGGCTATCAGCTGGCCAAGGCGTTCGACGTGGGGGTCGCCAACTTCTGGTACGCCCAGCCGCAGCAGCTCTACTTGGAGCTGACAAAGCTTGAGAAGGACGGCCTGATCAGCGGGCGCCAAGTGGTCCAGGAGGCGCGCCCCAACAAGCGGCTGTTCACCGTCACCGAGGCGGGCACGGCCGAGCTGGCGACCTTCGCGGCCGCCATGTGCAAGCCCTCGTTCATCCGCGACGACCTGCTGGTGAAGGTCCAGGCCGTCGATCACATCGACGCGGCGCCGGTGATCGCGCAGCTGGACGAACGGGCCGCCGCTGCCGCCACGAAGATCGAGTTCCTGGACAAGCTGCTGCGACAGCTGCGTGGCGATCTCGACGAGGAGACCTTCCTGCGGCGCGGCGAGCCGCTCGGTCCCTATCTGACGTGCCTGCGCGGCCGTCAGTTCGAACAGGAACACCACACGTGGTGTGTTCGCGCGGCCACTGTGCTGCGAGATCGGGCGGCGAACCGGCCTTCTTGACCGATCAGGACCGTGATTTCTCGAACTCCGGTGTCGATTGAGGCGTATCCGAGTCGACGACATTACAAGAGATGCCGGAAGGGAGAACCGCCATGAACGCCACGATTCTCACCACGATCAGCCACCGCGACCGCTCCGTTCTCCGCGCCGTCGCGGCAGGCCGGTGCGAGATCTCGGGTTGTGCGGGCGGTTCGCTCGTGATCGACGGAATCGGCTGCTGCGACCAGTTCGTCGGCCCCCGGCTGGTCCAAGCCGGGCTGATCGCGGCCATAACACCAGGACCGGTCCGGCTCACCGAATCGGGCCGAGCATTGCTTGAAGCCGCGTGAACCGGCGAAGACCAAGTGCGCCGCGTAATTGCTCCAGCGGCGCACTTGGAATCCCGGTCGTTTACAACTGAGTGCTCTTGCCACGCGCGTACGCGTAGGACTCGAGCAGGATCTTCCACACCGTCTCCATTTCCTCACGATCGCGCGGTCCGTAGACCAGCTGCGTGTTCTGGATCGGGTGCGGGATACCCCAGCCCGCTTCGGTGACCTCCTTCTTGACCCGCTGCGGCAACGTCATGTGGAGACTGCCGTCCTGCTGCGGATGCAGGTGCGCGAACTCGCGGCTCAGCTTGATGAACGCGTCATCGGGGCCGGTGCCGAACTCAGGAGCCAGGTGAATCGCCCGAGCCTCGGGGTACGGCACGTGGGTCGGCGCGAGGTAGACGCCCGGCAGCGAGCGCATCCGCTGCCACAGTTCCTCCTGCATGGTGGTCGGCGAGATCTGGTTGAGCTGACCGTGCGGAATCGGGCCACGCGTGCGCGGCTCCGGGCCGGGACGGATGGGCAGTTCGAACATCGGAAACTCCTTCAGTCTTGGGAAAGCCGCTGGTAGCGGCGGCCGTGGTAGATCAGCGGTTCGCCGGGGCAGGTGCGCACGGACAGCACCTCGGCCATCAGCACGCTGTGGTCCCCGGCGTCGACGGTCTCGCGCAGCCGGCATTCCACGCTCGCGAGCGCGTCGGGATGCACCGGCGTGCCTTCCGGGCCGGACACGAACCCCGTGCCGGTGAACCGGTCGGCTCCGGGCGTCGAGAACAGTCCGGCCAATTCGTGCTGGTCAGCGGCCAGCACATTGACGGTCAGGTGCTCGCAGTTCGCGAACACCGGGTACGAGCCCGACGACTTCGACTGGCACACGAGCAGCATCGGCGGCCGCATCGAGACCGACGTGACCGAGGTGGCCGCGAACCCACGCGGCGCGCCGTCGGAGTCGACGGCCGTCACCACGCAGACGCCGCCCGCGAGCGCCGCCATGGCTTCCTTGAACTCCTCCATCAGGCACCTCCCCGCACCAGCGCGGGCGTCAGCCATTCACCGCTGGGGGAGCCGAAGTCCCCGTCGCCCGTGTAGACGGTTTCGCCGCGCCGCACGGTCCGCTCGACGCGTCCGGTGAACAGCCAGCCCGCGTACGCCGACCAGCCGCATTTGGCCTGGACATCGGTGAGCGACCAGTTGACGGACGGGTCGAACAGCACCAGGTCCGCGTCGAGACCGGGCGCGATCCGCCCCTTGCGGTGGTCGAGGCCGAACAGCCGCGCGGGCTCCGACGCGAGCAGCCGCGTGACGATCCGGAGCAGCGAGGTGTCCGAAGCCGTGGGGAGCCGTCGCCGCAGTCCGGTGCACAGCCCAGGCAGCAGCTCTTGCACGCCGGGGAGCCCCGGCGGCGCGTCCGGTGGCGGCTGGATCTTGTCGCCGAACGGATGCGGCGCGTGGTCACTGCCCACAGTGGACACTTCGCCGTTGATCACCGCCTCCCACAGCCGATCCTGGTCGGCCTGCTCACGGATCGCCGGGCTCAGCCGGATCCGGGAGCCATAGCGCCGGGTGTCGTCGGCGGTGAACGACAGATGGTGCCCGGTGACCTCCCAGGTGACCGGCAGCCCCACCGCGCCGGCCGCGGTCAGCAGGTCCGCCTCCTCACGGCTGGACACGTGCAGCACGTGAATCGCCGTGCCATGCCGCCTGACCAGGTCGATCAGCTTCGCCACCGCGACGATCCCGCCGGTGCGCGGCCGGAACCGCTCGTAGTCGCGGTACTCCGGCGGCGAGCCCTGCCACTGGTCCAGCAGCGCGAACACGTCGTCGTCCTCGGCGTGGAACAGCAGCCGGAGGCCCTTCTTGTGCGCGATCTGGAACAACCGGTCCAGACGCGCCGGGTCGCGCAGCACGTGCGGTGCGGTGTGATGCCCGGTCAGGAATGCCTTCGCCGACGTCGCCTCGGCAGGCGAGAAGTCGAGCAGCCGGTCCACCTGGTCGGGGTCGACGCCCGCGTGGAACCGGTAGTCGACCAGGCTCGTGCCGCGCACCGCCGCGTCCTTGGCACGGGCGTCGGCCGGGGTGAAGGTCGCCGGCTTGGTGTTCGGCATGTCGATCACCGTGGTGATCCCGCCTGCCACAGCCGCGCGGGACGCGAACGCCCACTCTTCCTTCTGCGTCAACCCCGGCGTCCGGAAGTGCACATGGGAGTCGATCAGCCCCGGCAGGACGTACCGGCCCGAAGCGTCGATCACCTCATGGCCCTGGGCGCCACTCTTGGCTGGCAGCAGGTCATCGATCACCCCGTCGCGCACGACGATGTCACGCACGTCGCCGGCATCGGCCAGCCTGCCGCCCCTGACGACGAGGTCGTAGGTCACGCTGCCCATGGCATGCTCACCAACTCCCTGCTCAGATCGTTCGTCGGTCCCATCAGCGCGACCGCGCGGGCGTCACGCGCCATCCGGTTGATCGGGTTCGTCACCACGTACCCGGCGCTCCCGAGCATCCGCGCGACCCCGGCGACGACCTCTTCACACGCCTGCGAGGCGTGGATCTTGCTGTGCAGCGTCACGTCGCCCGGCTCGGCCGCCTCCCGGCGCCCCGCCCGTTCGATCAACGCTCGCGCCGACTCGACCTGCGAACGCAGATCGACCAGCCGGTGCCGGACCGCCTGCAGGTCCAACAACGATTTCCGTTGCGCCGCTTGGAATCCGAGGTCCCAGGCGGCTTCGGCGATGCCGACGGAGACCGCACCGAGCGAGGCGCCGGTCCGGCGCACACCCGCGATGATCGTGCTGGCGGTGTCACGCGGCCCGAGCAGCGCGTCGACGTCCACGTGGCAGTCCTTGAGCTCGACGAACCCGGTCGCCGAGGCGCGCATGCCGACCAGGTCCAGGCTCAGGTCCGGCTCGATGCCCTGGTTCGTCGCGGGGATCAGGAAGAAGCTCTGCCCGCTCGACCCGTACGCCGAGTCGTCCTCGACCTGAGTCGTCTGCGCGAGCACCAGGTAGACGTCCGTGAGCCCGGCGCCGGTGGTGAACGCCTTGCCACCGCTGATCGACCAGCCGTCGTCGCGCTCGTCCGCGATGGTGGCGAGGTTCTTCTTCGCCGCGCCCGCGCCGGATTCACTCCACGCGGACGCGGCCAGCCACTCGCCGGAAGCCAGTTTCGGCAGCAGGTCTTCGCGCTGCGCCGGGCTGCCCCATTCGGCGATCCGGCTGCACACGGCCATGTGCTGGAACAGGATGATCGCCGTCGACGGATCGTGGTACGCGATCCGTGCGATCGCCCGGTTGACGGCCAGCCCGTCACCGCCGGCGCCGCCGTACTCACGGGGCACGGTCAGCGCGGGCAAAGACGACCCGCGCACCGCGCGCAGCACTTCGGGCGACGGCTTTCCGGCGAGATCGGATGACGCCGCGTGCTCACCGAGTATTTCGATCAGCTCGTCTTCGCCGATGTTCAGGTCGAGAGCAGGCATGTGCCCTCCTTACGGACGTGGGGCCGGAGCGAGTCGATGGTCACCTCGCCGCTGAAAGCGACCGCCTTGTGCGGGACGCTGACCCACGACAGCCTGCTGTCGCGGTCATGGCCGGAGACCGCGGCCGCGGAGGTGGTGACCCCGCCCTTGGTGCGGATCTCCAGCGGCCCGTCGCAGTGCTCACCAGCCAGCTGATACGGGATGGTCCCGCGGATCTGCCTGGCCGCGCCGAGGCAGACGGCGCCGGTGAGCGCCAGCGTCGGATGCCAGGACGGCACCGAGACCGCGCGGACGGCGAGCTTGTCCTCGCCGTCCGGGATGACCGCGGCGACCTTGGGGAACGCGCCGTCGACCGGCCAGCCGTACTGCGCGGCCGCCGACCGCCTGATCGCGGTCATCGTGTCGAACAGCTCCGGGTTGTCCGCGAACAACTCGTCCTTGGTGCCGACGCCGAGGTCGTGCCCGGAGACGAAGAGGTACGGGTTGCCGACCGAGACCGCGCTGACCCGGATGGTGCCGCCGGAGTACGGCAGGTCCGTCGTGGTCTCACCGAACGGCAGCAGCTCCTCGAGCGCGACCGACGGGTGATTGAGGAAGTGCGCGGTGAACGTGGTCTTGTCCCGCACGCATTCGTCGACCTCGCACACCACGTTGTCATCGGTGTTGAGCACGCGGACGCGTACCCGGTGTTCCGGCGCGAGCTTGCCGATCCAGCCGAGACGGCTGGCGACGACCACGGACGACAGCACGGAATGCCCGCAGCTGCCCCGGAAGTCGAACCGCGGCGGGTCGCCTGGCAGCACCTGCACGAACCGGTAGTCCAGGTCGAACAGCGGGTGCTCGGACTGGCCGATCAACGCGATCTTGGTGATCCCGTCGAGGCCCTGCTCGTCGAGCCAGCGGAGCGCGTCGGTGAGCGCGCAGCCGAGCTCGCTTTCGTCGGCGGGCAGTCGTTCCGCGGTGAGCACCAGTGTGGAGCTGGGCGCACCTTGCGCGTGCGCGATATGGGCGAGCATCAGGCTGCCCTCCTTTCCCCCTGGCAGGTGATCTGGTCGCGCCAGATCCGGTGGATCAGCAGTGACCAGATGGCGAGCGCGGACTCGTCGTTCGGGCTGGCCACCTGGGTCTTGATAAGCCCTTCGACGGCTTGCGGGTCGAGCCTGCTGTCGTGGCCGCCCGCGAGCATGTCCTGTGCGTAGCCGAGCAGCGGTTGTCCCTCGGCGAGCATCGCGGTGATCGGCAGGGTGAACGGCTGCTTCGGGCGGTTGAGCACCGAGTCCGGCACCAGGCCGCGCGCGGCGGCGTAGAGGGTGCGCTTGACCTGGTCGCCGCGCACCCGCAGGTCCGTCGGCAGGCCGCGCGCCAGATCGGTGACCGAGGTCTGGCAGAACGGCAGCCGCACCTCGACCGAGTGCGCCATGCTGAGGTGGTCGACGCGGCGCAGGTGATACGCGGGCAGCCGCTGGTCCACTTCGAACTCGGTGATCGCCGCGAGCCGGTCGTTCGAGCCCGCTCGCAGCTGCCCGACGATCCGGTCGAATTCGGATCCGTTGTCGCGCAGGTAATCCCGATAATCCTCTGTGTACAGAGCGTTCCGTGTCGCCGATGGAATCGCGGCAAGCGCGTCGACGTAATTCCGGTCCCAGCCGTCGCCGTCTGTGAGCGCTTTCTTGATCCTTCCGTAGCCGCCGAAGATCTCGTCGGCGGCGTCACCGGAGAGCGTGACCTTGAACCCGGCTTCGCTGACCCCCTGGAAGAGCAGGTACGTGCTCAGCGTGATCGGGTCGGCGTTGGGCTGGCCGAGATGCCAGACGACCTCGTCCATCAGCTTCGGGAACTCGGCAGGGTCCGCCTCGATCTGGTGATACCGAGCTCCGCTGAGCTCCGCGACCTCGCGGGCGTAGCGCTTCTCGTCGAACGGCCAGTCGCCGGTGTAGGCGATGTTGAACGCGTGCACGTGCGGCACCTTCTCGGCGAGCAGCGCGGTGACCAGGCTGGAGTCCAGCCCGCCGCTGGTGATCGTCGAGATCGGCACGTCGGCCAGTGCGAGCCGATGCGTCTCGGCCCGCAACGTGTCCTGTGCGCGTTGTCCCGCGGTCTCCAGATCCGTTGGCACCACAGGGAAATCACGTTTGGCGCGCCGGTCGATCTTGAGGCCGCCGTCCCGCGTGTACACCGCTGTGGCGGCGCGCGGAAGCACCTGCACCTGCTCGAACATGGTCTGCTCGCCGAACGGCGTCTTGGTGGTCAGGTAGGCGTCCAGCCCGCCGGCCGACTCGTCCCAGCTCAGGCCGGGCACGCTCAGCAGCGCCGGTAGCTCGGAGGAGAAATAGAGCTGCCCGTGGCGGCGGTCCCAGTGGTAGTAGAGCGGCTTCATCCCGGCCTCGTCGGTGGCCAGCACGAGCTTGGGCTCCGCGCGCAGGTCGATGATCGCGACCGCGTACATGCCGTCGAGGTGATCGACGAAATCGAGCCCGTAATGGTGATAGAGCGCGGGCAAGACGTTGCCGTCGCAGTGATCGTGGAAGACGTACCCCAGTGCGTGCAGCCGCTGCCGCAGCTCGGTGTGGTTGTAGAGCTCGCCGTTGAACACGACCTGGATGTCGCGGCCGAGCTTGAACGGCTGCTCGCCGCCGTCGAGGTCGATGATCGCCAGCCGGTTGTTGCCGAGTGCCCAGTCGTCGCCACTGGCGCTGAAGCGGGCGTCCGGCCCGCCGTGGCGCTGCAGCGCGGACACCGCTCGCAGATGGTGGTGGGCGAGGTTGCCGCCCAGGTGTCCGTATATGCGGCACATGGTGACTACTTCACCTCCGCTGAGACGTTCGCGCGTGCGTACAGGACCGGGTCGAACGGCGTCGGGCCGCCACAGGTGGCGAACCGGGCCTCGCTGTCATCGGGATTCCTGGTGCCGTGCGGGACACCGGGCGCGGCGAACAGCACATCGCCGGGGCTGACGTCGTGCCAGCGGTCGATCAGGTACATCTGGCCGTTGCCCTCGAAGGCGATGAACGCCTCTTCGCCGTCCGGATGCTGATGGACGTTGAAGGTCTGGCCGGGGTCCTGGATTCCACAGTGGAGGCACAGCCGCGCGCTGCCGGATCCCGGCCAGAACAAGAAGTTCATCACCGCGGTGCGCTCGTCGGCCTTGACCTCGCCGGTGCCCGCGAACCCGTGCAGCTGGGTCTCCTCGTTCCACAACTCGTTGTCCAGCCTGGGATTACTGCCGGTCGGTTCACCGCCCTCGAGCCTGGTCCGCCAGACGTAGGCGGTCAGCCCGTCCGGCCCGGCTTCGAGTTCGAGCGTCTTGCCGGTGGGGGAGTGCAGCGCGGAGCCGCGGCTGACTTCGGTGCGGTGCGCGGTGACGTCACCGTGGCCGGAGCCGTCGAAGATCACCGCGACGTTCTCTTCTTCGAGTGCCCAGCCGAGCCGCCACGTCTTCCCCGGTGCGACTTCGACGACCAGCAGGGTGACCTTGTGCGCACCCATCATCGGGCCGACGGGTTCGGCCACCCGGCCCCAGTCGAAAGGTGAAAAGACGAAATCCGCGGTACGGATGATCGTCCCTTGGATTTGTTCGGTAAGCATCCCGGATCCCATCGGTTTCGGGTTCATTTGATGATCGAGTAGCAATACCCTTATCGGGTGATTTGTTGCCCTCGAATTTCACCGTACTGAGTGAAGCGAAGAAGTGCAAAGCGAGGGCGCTGGTCCGTATGAGTGATACTTATGTCGGCCGGTCGAGCGCAAGTCCGTTGGCGCGCATGAAAAAAGCGACAACCGGTCCGGTCGTCGCCTGGGTTTTCAACTTCTATTCGGGAATTGCGGCCAATGCCACATCTATGACCTGCTCGAGCGTTGACGGGTCGGTGCTGACCGCGCTCATTATTCGCAGCCCTTGAATCATGGTGACGAGAAAGTTCGCCAGTGTCGGAACGTCGGTTTCGACCGGCAATTCGCCCATGCTTCGCGCCATGTACAGCGTCGCGCTGAAAGAATCCTGCAGCGCGCCGATCGCGTCGCGGACGATGCGGTTCGTCGCCTCGTCATGGGGCACGCGCTCGGTGATCGCCATGACTAGTAGGCAGCCTGGACGCCCCGGCACTTCGAGCGCGCTGCTGAGCCTGCCGAGCAGTAGCTCTCGCATGACCTTGCGGATCGGCTCGCGGCGCATGAGCGCGCGCCGTGTCGCGTCGGTGGTCTGCAGTACGTACCGCTGGAGCGCGAGTTCGTACAGCCCGTGCTTGCTGCCGAACGCGGCGTAGAGCGAGCCGCGGCCGAGTCCGGTCGCCTCGGCGAGGTCCTGGATCGAAGTCCCCTCATAGCCGTGCATCCAGAAGACCTCCATGGCCTTCTGGATGACCTCATCGGTGTCGAACTCGCGGACGCGGGACATGTCCCCAGGCTAACTCTGGTGTAACGAGCGGTCAAGATAAGGGGGGATGTCGTGTACCTGACGACCTAAAAACCGGCCGGTTACCTGCGAAGATGGGAACTTTGGGGCCTGCTATGTTTACCGATCGTTCCATATTTGCTACGGTGAAGACAGGCCGACGCGGTTGTGCGCTCCGGCCGGGAGTGAGCCGCGCGGCCCCCGAAGAGGAGGTTCGCGCATGAGCAAGGTGCAGCGCCGGTCGTCGATCTCCGACGAGCTGGCCTGGAAGATCGTCCACGCCGCGCACGAGGCGGCATTGGGCTCCGACAAGCGATTCGCCATCTCGGTGGTCGACGAGAGCGGAAACCTCAAGGCGTTCCTGCGTCAGGACGGCGCGAAGCTCAACGCCGTGCAGGTCTCGCAGGACAAGGCCTACACCGCGGCGTCGTCGGCGATGCCGACCGAGAAGTGGTCCGAGATCCTGAAGTCCGACGAGGTGCTCGCGGCAGGCGCGCCCACCGGGGTCGCCCGCCTGGTCAGCATGGGCGGCGGGCTGCCGGTCGTGGTGGACGGCGAGGTCGTCGGCGCGGTCGGGGTCTCCGGCGCCCACTGGACGGACGACGTGAAGATCGCCGAAGCGGGTTTGACGGCGGTTTCCTGAGCACAGGAGAAATAGATGCCCATCGCATTGTTCGTGCTGGGGCTGACGGTGTTCAGCCTCGGCACGACCGAGTTCATGATCGCCGGGCTGCTGCCCGAGCTGTCGGCGGCGTTCGGGGTCTCACTGCCGCAGACCGGCATGCTGATCTCGCTGTTCGCGCTCGGCGTCGTCGTCGGCGCGCCGCTGATCACCGCCGCGACTACACGGATCCCGCGTAAAGCCGCGTTGATCGGGCTGCTCGGCGTGTTCATCGTCGGTGAGGTGGTCGCCGCGGCCGCGCCCTCGTACGGGGTGCTGATGGCCGCGCGGGTGGTCACCGCCGTCGCGCACGGGTCGTTCTTCGGTATCGGCGCGGTCGTCGCGGCGAACCTGGTGGAACCGGCCAAACGCGCCCGCGCCATCTCGGTGATGTTCGGCGGGCTCACCATCGCGACCATCGCGGGTGTGCCGCTGGGCACCTTCGTCGGCCAGCACTTCGGCTGGCGCGCGACGTTCCTGGCGGTCGCGATCCTCGGTGTCATCGACCTGATCGGCGTGATCGCGCTGGTGCCGCATCAGCCGCGAGCCGGCCACATCGGCGTGCGCCAGGAGCTGGCGGCCTTCCGCAACACGAAGGTCTGGCTCGCGCTGGCCACGACGATGCTGAGCCAGGCGGCGCTGTACACCGCGTACACCTACATCTCGCCGCTGCTCACCGACGTCACCGGCTTTTCCGCCGGGATGGTGCCGCCGTTGCTGGCGCTGTTCGGTGTCGGAACGTTCCTCGGCAGTGTGTTCGGCGGCCGTCTCGCGGACCGTTCGCTGATGGGGACCTTGTGCGTCGGCCTGCTGGTGCTGGCCGTGATGCTCGGCGCGTTCTCGCTGGCCGCGCACAGCAAGCCCGCGATGGTCGTGACGTTGTTCCTGTTCGGTGTCGGCAGCTTCCTGATCAACCCCGCGCTGCAGACCAGGGTGATGAACGAGACCGAAGGCGCGCCGACACTGGCGAGCACGAGCAACATCTCGGCGTTCAACATCGGCAACGCGCTCGGCCCGTGGCTCGGCGGTCTCGGCATCAGCGCCGGCGCCGGTTTCCTGTCGCCGAGCTGGATCGGCGCCGGGCTGGCGGTCGCTTCGCTGGCCGTCGCGCTGGTGGCCGCCGGCGCGGACCGCGCCGGAAAAAACGAGGAGGTGACCATCGATGCCCGTCGTGAACGTGAACTGGTGGAAAGGCGCGGGTGAGCCCGAACGCCGTCAGCTCGTCTCCGAGCTGACGGAGACCGTGTCCAGGCTGGCGAAATGCCCGCCCGAGGCGGTGACCGTGCTCATCAGCGACGTCGAAAAGGACCATTGGGGAATAGGGGGCAAGCTCGCCGCCGACCTCTAGCGAGCCCGGCCCCGATCGTGGGGCGTGGGTGTTCCCAACGTTTCTGTCGAGGGGAAAGCCAAATGTGGCGTCCCCCCAGGGCAGCTGCGTGAGGGCCTCCCTTACTCGACCCAGGTTGGTGAGGGCTTCCTTCACCCAGATATCCGGGTGAGGGAGGCCCTCACTCCACGGTTTGGGTGAGGGAGGCGCTCACCCTAGGCGGGCCGCCCGCGTGGTGCGGGCGAGCCTGCCGAGAGAGAGGTCGTGAGTGTTTTCACCGGTTAGAACCGGCCATACCACTCACGACCGCCTTTTGAGGAGGTGCTCCATGATCACTGTCGAACCCGGCGATCCACGCTATGACAGCCTGACGTCCGGGCTGAACCAGCGCTACGCGGCCAAGCCCGCCCGCGTCGAGCTCGTGCGCGGCACCGAAGACGTGGTCGCGGCGGTCCAGCTGGCCGTTTCCAACGAGGAACGGCTTTCCGTGCGCAGTGGCGGGCATTGCTTCGAGGATTTCGTGTTCAATCCGGACGTCGAAGTCGTGGTCGATCTCTCGGCCATGACCGGGGTGTACTTCGACACCTCGCAGAACGCGTACGTGGTCGAGGCCGGTGCGCGGCTCGCGGACGTCTACGAGGAGCTGTACCGCGGCTGGGACGTGACACTTCCCGGCGGGATCTGCTACTCGGTCGGTGCGGGCGGGCATATCACCGGTGGTGGTTATGGGTTGCTGTCGCGCACGCACGGGCTGACGGTCGACCATCTCGACGCGGTCGAAGTCGTGGTCGTCGACGCCGACGGGACCGCACGGGCGGTCGTGGCCACGAGAGGCTCGGACCTGTGGTGGGCGCACACCGGGGGAGGGGGCGGGAACTTCGGGGTGGTCACCCGGTTCTTTTTCCGGCCGTTGGTGCGGCCACCGTCGGAGGTGCTGCTCAGCTCGCTCTCGGTGCCCTGGTCGCGGCTGGACGAGGCCGGTTTCGCCAGGCTGCTGGACGGTTATGGCCGCTGGCACGCCGAAAGCCGGTCCGGGCTGTCGAGCCTGCTGACGCTCAATCACGTCAGCAACGGGAGCGCCGGCCTGGTCACGCAAATCGACGCCGACGAGCCGGAAGCGGCCCAAGTGTTGGATGAGTACCTGAGCATGCTGCTCGGCGACGTTTTCGAGCCGCCCCGGCGCTTGCCGTGGTTGCGGGCGACGCGGTATCTCGGCACCAGTTCACCGGTGCTCAACGACCCGACCTTGCGGGGCGAGCACAAGTCGGCGTACGTGCGGGCGCCGTTGCCGCCCGAGCAGATCGCGCTCGCCTATCGGGAGCTGACCAGGCCGGATGTGACGAACCCGAACGCGATGCTGGTCGCGTTCTCCTACGGTGGCGCGATCGGTTCGGTCGCGTCCGACGCGACCGCGGTGGCGCAGCGGGACAGTATCTTCAAGCTGCTCTATCAGTCGTTCTGGTCCACTGAGGACGGTGATGCCGCGAACATCGGCTGGGTGCGGGACTTCTTCCGCTCGATGTACGCGTCGACCGGCGGGGTGCCGGTCTCGAACTCCTTCACCGATGGCTGCTACGTGAATTACCCGGACGCCGATCTGTCCTCTTCGGACTGGAACTCGTCCGGTGTGCCCTGGCATGCGTTGTACTACAAGGACAACTACCCCCGCTTGCAGGCGGTGAAGGCGCGCTGGGATCCGCTGAACGTGTTCCGGCACGCCCAGTCGATTCAGGCGGCCGGGCCGAACCACTGCTCGAGCGCGGTCTCCGGATCCTGACCGGCCCACGCGACGTAACCGTCAGGGCGCAGCAGCACGGCCGGCCTGCCGAGGTCGTGCGTGACGACGTCGACGCGGTCTTTCCAGCCGGTGGCCGCGTCGCAGGTCTCGGCGGTGCACAGGAGCACGGGACGGCCGGGGTGCAGCAGTTCGCTGACCGTGGCCGAGCCGATCGGGAAGTTGGGGAGGAAGCTGCCTGCGAGCCCGCTCGGCGTGTAGCGGACGTTCTGCGCGGTGATCTGGTCACTCAGGTGCGAGTTCGGCTCGTCGAAGCTCAGCAGCTCGGCGACCAGTTCGCGCAGTGGATCGAACTCGGGGCCAGGGCGCATCAAGGCGGCCTGGGCGCGGGTGTTGGCGATGACCTTCGCGGCGACCGGGTGCCGCTCGGCGTGGTAGGTGTCGAGCAGGCGCTCCGGCGCGCCCTTGATGACCATCGCGAGCTTCCAGCCGAGGTTGAACGCGTCCTGTAAGCCCAGGTTGAGGCCCTGCCCGCCGAGCGGCGCGTGCACATGGGCGGCGTCACCGGCGAGGAAGACGTTGCCCTTGCGGTAGGTGCTCGCGAGCCGCGTGAAGTCGCTGAACCGGCCGAGGAAGGTCGGCTGCTCCATCGGCACGTCGTGACCGACGATCCGCGAGGTGGCCTGCTGAAGGTCGTCGAGCGTGACCTCGGCGCCGCGTTCGGGCAGCGGGTCGGTGAACTCGTGGGTGAGGATTCGGCTGGGGCCCATGGGGTTGACGTTGATCAGCGTCCAGCCGGTCGGCCCGTGTGTCCAGCCGCCGGGGCAGCGCGCGGGGTCCTGGAGCGTCGCGAGACCGAGGATTCCGGCGAACGTCGCGGGCGTGCAGGTGCTGTCGATGCCTGCCAGCTTGCGTATCGTGCTGCGCGCGCCATCCGTTCCGACGACGTAGTCGGCCGAGATGGTCTTGCCCTGGTCGGTGGTGACGGTGGTGTCTTCGAGGCTGATCACCTTGTGGCCGCGAAGGATTTCGGCGCCGTTTTCGCGCGCGCGTGCCTCGAAGAAGCGCTCGATGTCGGCCTGGGACTGGCCGATCATGGGTGGCCCCTCGATCGCGGGCGTCTCCAGTGTGAGGATCGACCGCCCGGCGAAGTGGAACGGGACCTCGACGATGTCGTCGCGCCCGTGCGCGGGCTGGGGGATGTAGCCGCGTCGCAGCATCGACTGCACGGTCCGGGCGTGCAGCGTGCCCGCGCGTGGCTCGTCGTGTGTCTCGGTCAGCGTCTCGGCCACGGTGGTGTCGATCCCCTGTAAGCCCAGCTCCGCGGCCAGCAGCATCCCGACCGGTCCGCCTCCGACGATGAGCACCTGCGTCACGTCCGACCCCTCCTCAAGATCTGTACTTGCAGGGGTGCCCGAAATGCCGCCGGGGTATGCACCGGTTGGCTAGCGTGGAGTGAGCGACACGAAAGGAGCAACAACGTGAATGTCGCGGAAGTCCTCTCTGACGGTTTCGGGCGGGTACGCGAGGAGGCGCATGGCGCCGTCGCGGATCTCGGCGTCGACCAGCTGACCTGGCGGATCGACGATTCGGCGAACTCGATCGCGTGGCTGGTCTGGCACCTGACCCGGGTCCAGGACGACCACTTGGCCGACGCAGGCGGGTACGAGCAGTTGTGGACGGCGGAAGGCTGGAGCTCGCGGTTCGCGCTGCCCTTCGACGACAGCGCGACGGGCTACGGTCACACCTTCGAGGAGGTCGGCCAGGTGCGCGCGGAGGGTTCGCTGCTGGTCGGCTACCTCGACGTGGTGTACGAGCGCACGCTGAAGTTCCTGTCCGGGCTCACGGACGCCGATCTCGACCGGGTGGTCGACGAGTCATGGGATCCGGCGGTGACGCTCGGGGTGCGGCTGGTGAGTGTCATCTCGGACGGGCTCCAGCACGCGGGGCAGGCGGCGTTCGTCAAAGGCCTGCTTCCTTAAGAACCTGAAGGAGTTCGTCATGAAGCAGTACCTGCTCGCCGTCCAGATGGACGAGAGCGTCCCGTTCGGCGCCGAAAAGGAGGTCCAGGCCATGATGGCCAGGACCGGCAAGGTCACCGACGAGATGAAGACCGCCGGTGCGTGGGTGTTCGTCGGGGGCCTGGAGAACTCGGACGCCTCGACGGTCGTCCGACCCGGCAACGGCACGACCACGATCACTGACGGCCCGTTCGCCGAGACCAAGGAGCAGCTCGGCGGGTTCTGGGTGATCCAGGCCGAGGACCTCGACCAGGCGCTGTCCTGGGCTGACAAGTGTGCGCTGGCCTGCGGCCAGGCGATCGAGGTGCGCCCGTTCGACGACGGGTCGCGCAGGCGTTGATAGAGCTCGACGACGTTTACCGGGCGGAGTACGGCCGCTGCGTGGCCACACTGACCCGTCTCCTCGGCGACATCGGCCTCGCCGAGGAGGCCGTGCAGGACGCGTTCGCGGTCGCGCTTCAGAAATGGGACAAGCTGCCGCCCAACCCCGGCGCGTGGATCGTGACCACCGCCCGCCACCGGGCCATCGACCGCCTGCGCCGCGAGTCCACCCGCGAGGCCCGCCACGCGCAGGCGTTGCTGCTGCACCAAACCGACGAGCAGGAGGAGGTCGGGCCGGTACGCGACGACCAGCTCCGGATGATCTTCACCTGCTGCCACCCGGCGCTGTCCCCGCTCGCGCGGACCGCGCTCACCCTGCGCCTGCTCGGCGGCCTCGAGGTCGGCGAGATCGCGCGGGCTTACTTGGTGCCGGAAGCGACCATCTCCCAGCGCATCGTCCGTGCGAAGAAGAAGATCCGCGACGCGGGCATTCCATACCGGGTGCCTGGGGAGGCCGAGCTGCCAGATCGGCTGGCGTCGGTGCTGATGGTGCTGTACCTGATCTTCAACGAGGGGTACACGTCCACGTCGGGCACGTTGGTGCGGACGGACTTGTGCCTGGAGGCCGTGCGCCTCGCTCGTGCGCTCGCCGACCTGATGCCCGACGAGCCCGAAGCGCTCGGACTGCTGGCGCTGCTCCTGCTCACCGAAGCGCGTCGGCCCGCGCGGGTCGGCCCCTCGGGCGAGTTGGTAGTGCTGGCGGAGCAGGACCGGTCGTTGTGGAACCAGGAGCTGATCGCGGAGGGGCATGAGCTGGTGCGACGGTGCCTGCGCCGCGCCCAGCCGGGGCCATATCAGCTGCAGGCCGCGATCAACGCCGTGCACACGGACGGGCCCGCGACCGACTGGACGCAGGTGCTCGCGCTCTACGACCAACTGCTGCGGCACAGCCCGTCGCCGATCGTGGCGTTGAATCGGGCGGTCGCGGTCGCGGAGGTCCATGGCCCGGCGCTCGCGTTGTCGGAGATCGAGAACCTCGACTTGCCGGGCTATCACCTCCTGCCCGCGACCCGGGCCGACCTGCTGACCCGGCTGGGCCGGTCCGCCGACGCCGCGGCCGCCTACGACGAGGCGATCGCCTTGGCCACCAACGACACCGAGCGGACCTTCCTCGAGGAACGACGAGCTCACCTAGGGTCGTGAGTGGTATGGCCGGTTCTAACCGGCCATAC
>NZ_JBHWEB010000163.1:0-17604 GCF_042734395.1 Amycolatopsis sp. NPDC059657
GTTCGCAACGTTCAACCACCCCTGCGGCACCCACCGAGCGGCGGGGCTTGACCAACCTGCCCGCCCCTTAACTACCCGGCATTGGGTTCTAACCGCCCGCGACGCGCACGACCTCAGCTGAGCTGCGGCGCGACCTCGGAAGCCACCAGCTCGATGTGGTCCAGGTCGGTCATGTCCAGGACCTGCAGGTACAGGCGGGTGACGCCGGTTTCCTCGCGCCACTTGCCGATGGTGTCGACGGCCTCGGCGACCGTGCCGGCGAGCCCGTTCTGACGGAGCTCCGAGACCTCGCGGCCGATGGCCTTGGCGCGGCGCTCCAGCTCGGCCTCGTCGCGGCCGACGGCCAGCACCAGCGCGGCCGAGTGGATGATCGACTGGGGATCGCGGCCTGCGGCCGTGGCGGCCGCGTCCACGCGGGCGAACTGCTCGACCGCGAACGAGCGCGGCGAGAACGGGATGTTGAACTCGTCCGCGTAGCGCGCGGCCAGCTCCGGGGTGCGCTTCTTGCCACCGCCGCCGAGCACGATCGGCGGGCGCGGGCTCTGCGCGGGCTTCGGCAGCGCGGGCGCGTCGACGAGCTTGTAGTGCTCGCCGTCGAACGAGAACGTCTCACCCTCGGGGGTCTCCCACAGGCCGGTGAGGATCGCGAGCTGCTCGGTGTAGCGGTCGAACCGCTCCTTCAGCGGCGGCAGGTCGATCCCGTACGCCGTGTGCTCGTCGGCGTACCAGCCGGAGCCGATGCCGAAGTCGACGCGGCCGCCGGACATCCGGTCGACCTGCGCGACGGAGATCGCGAGCATCGACGGGTGCCGGAACGTCGCGGCGGTGACCAGGGTGCCGAGCCGGATGGTGCTGGTCTCTCGGGCGATCCCGGCGAGCGTGATCCACGCGTCGGTCGGACCTGGCAGCCCGCTGGAGTCACCCATCCGCATGATGTGATCGCTTCGGAAGTAGGCGCTGTACCCGGCGGCCTCGGCCGCCTTCGCCAGGCGTACCTGGTCGTCGTAGCTGGCCCCTTGCTGGGGTTCGGTGAAGATTCGCAAGTCCACGGAGCCCACACTACTGGCGGCGCAGCCGCCCCAGCAGCTGAACGATCAAGGCCTCGATCTCGGCGCCGACCTTCTTCGGGTCGGCGGAGCTGGCGATCTCGATCGCGGCACTCGACAGCGCGCCGAACAGCAGGCGCGCGGTGATCTCGACCGGCACGTCGTCGACCTCACCGGCTTCGATCAGCGCCTTCAGGGTGTCGCGGACCAGGCCGAAACTGCATCTGTCCTCGGCCTCGCGCCAGCGTTCCCAGCCCATCACCACCGGGGCCTCGTGAATGGCGATGCGCTGATATTCGGGATCGAGGCAGCTTTTGATGAATCCGCTCAACGCCTTCAGCGCGCGCTCCCACGGCGCGTCCGTCCCGTTGATTATCTTTTCCAGGCGGCCGTAAACCGCGCTCTCCACGGAATCGAACGCCGCCTCGAAAAGCGCCTGCTTACCACTGAAATGGTGATACAGCGCCCCTTTGGTGACCCGTGCGCGCTTGGCGATCTCATCGAGCGAAGTGCCGGCATAACCACGCTTGGTGAACAGTTCGACCGCACTGTTCACCAGCGCCGAACGAGTGGACTCGGAATAGTCGAGCCGCCTGGACCGCATTGTCGCCACGGTCACGAGCTTACGCCCTATTCGCCGACCATACTCATGGTATGTTGGGCGTGTCAGGTCCGTACCGAGAGTATGCCGCACACCCGCGGTATGCCGACGGGACACGGAAGGGGACCACCATGAGCTGGAACGACTTCTACCGGCGGCGTGACGTGATGGACGCCGTGATCCGGCAGGCGCGGAGGAGCCCCGCACTGCCGTTCGACGAGATCCCGGGTGCCGCCGAGCTGTTCGGCACCCGCCAGAACCTGCTGCTCGCACTCCAGTACCGCTGGAACCAGCTGCTGAGCGGCCACCTCCGCGCCGAGCTGGCCGACCCCGACGAGGCGCCGGACAACGACCAGGTCGACGCGGTCGCCCGCGCGTGGCGCAGGACCGTCGCCGAGCACGCGACGCTGCACGCGGTGCTCGAGGCGAACCTCGACGCGCACCCGATGCTCCAGGCCGCGCACGACGCCGAGCGGAAGATGCTGGTGGTCACGGCCGGTCTGGCCGACCCCGGCGAGCCGCCTGCCGAGATCCACCGGGTCGGCTCCGCGTTCGGCGCGCTGCTGCGCAGCGGTCCCGTCCGGCGGGAACGCCGCGGACCTGTCAGTCACCTACTGCGCATGCTGGCGCCCAGCGCGTGAGGACGGTTAGGTACTCCGTATGACGTGGACCGAGCAGAACATCCCCGACCAGACCGGGCGGACCGTGCTGATCACCGGCGCGAACTCGGGCCTCGGCCTGCGCAGCGCGCAGGTGCTCGCCGGCAAGGGCGCGCACGTGCTGCTGGCCTGCCGTTCCCCGCAGCGCGGCGAGCAGGCACTCGCGAAGGTCGAGGCGGCCTCGACCGGAGCCAAGCCCGAGCTGGTCCGGCTCGACCTGGCCGACCTGTCGTCCGTGCGCGACGCGGCGACCATCGTCCGCGAGCACACCGGCGACAAGCTCGACGTGCTGATCAACAACGCCGGCATGATGGCGACGCCCAAGGGGCACACCAAGGACGGCTTCGAAACCCAGTTCGGCATCAACCACCTCGGTCACGCCGCGCTGACCTGGCTGCTCATGCCCGCGCTGCGCGGCGCCGGCGAGTCCCGCGTCGTGACGCTGTCGAGCATCGCCGCGAACGGTGGCCGCTTCGACGCCGAGGACCCGAACTTCGAGCACCGCCGCTACAACCCGGCGTCGGCGTACGGCCAGTCCAAGCTGGCGAACCAGATCTTCGCGATCGAGCTGGACCGCCGCCTGCGCGCGGCGGGCGAGGACGTGATCAGCGTCGCCGCCCACCCCGGCTACACGTCGACCGGACTGGGCTCCGGCATGGCCAACTCGTACTCGAACCCGGTGCTGCGCACGGTCATCGGCTTCGGCAACAAGCTCGGCGAGCTGCTGATCGCACAGGGCACCCAGGCGGGCACGCTCCCCCAGCTCCGCGCGGCGACCGACCCTGACGTCCAAGGCGGCGACTACTACGGCCCGTCGGGCGTCGGCGGCATGCGCGGAAACCCGGTCAAGGTGCCCACGCTCGGGCACGCCCGCGGCGAGTCGACCGGCACCGCGCTGTGGGACGTGACCGCGAAGTTGACGGGCATCACTCCCGACCCCGCGTGATCAAGGGTGCGGCGGCTCACGGGCGTACTGTCTAGCTTGTGAGTGCCGTACCTGAAGGCCGGAAGCTGCTGCGTCTCGAAGTCCGCAACAGTGAGACGCCGATCGAGAAGAAGCCGCCGTGGATCAAGACCAAGGCACGCATGGGCCCCGAGTTCACCGAACTCAAAGGCCTGGTGCGCCGCGAAGGCCTCCACACCGTCTGTGAAGAGGCCGGCTGCCCCAACATCTACGAATGCTGGGAAGACCGCGAAGCCACCTTCCTGATCGGTGGCAGCCAATGCACCCGCCGCTGCGATTTCTGCCAGATCGACACCGGTAAGCCCGCTGAGCTGGATCGGACCGAGCCGCGCAAGGTGGCGGAGTCGGTCCAGGCGATGGGGCTGCGCTACTCGACGGTCACCGGCGTCGCGCGTGATGACCTTTCCGATGGCGGTGCGTGGCTGTACGCGGAGACCGTCCGGCAGATTCACGAGCTGAACCCGGGTACCGGTGTCGAGCTGCTGATCCCGGACTTCAACGCCGAGCCTGACCAGCTGGCTGAGGTGTTCTCGTCACGTCCCGAGGTGCTGGCGCACAACGTGGAGACGGTGCCGCGGATCTTCAAGCGCATCCGTCCCGGCTTCCGGTACGCCCGGTCGTTGTCGGTGATCACGGCCGCCCGTGAGGCCGGCCTGGTGACCAAGTCCAACCTCATCCTGGGCATGGGCGAGACCCCCGACGAGGTCGCCCCGGCCATGCAGGACCTGGTCGACGCGGGCTGCGAGATCCTCACGATCACCCAGTACCTGCGGCCGTCACCCCGCCACCACCCGGTCGACCGCTGGGTCAAGCCGGAGGAGTTCGTCGAGCACTCCAAGGCCGCCGAGGCCATGGGCTTCGCGGGCGTCATGGCGGGCCCGCTGGTCCGCTCCTCCTACCGCGCGGGCCGCCTCTACGCCCAGACCAAGCAGCACCGCGGCGAAGACCTCCCCGAGAACCTCGCCCACCTGGCAGCCCAGGGCCCGGCCGCCCAAGAGGCCAGCTCCCTCCTCGCCCGCTGAAAAAAATCCCAATGTGGCTTTCGTCAGCTTTGAGCTGACGAAAGCCACATTGGCGGGCTGAAACCTGACCAATGCCGCATTGGGATTTTTTTCCCAGGGTCAGGTGTCCTTGCGGGTGGACGGGACGTAGCGGCGGGCGACGTTTTCCTCCGTCGAGGCGCCGGGTTCCCAGTGGGAGATCCACGGGCCCGTGCCTTCGCTCGGGTCCAGTACGCCTTCTTCGAGCCAGACGTGACGGCCGCTCAGCACGTCCGCCGCCAGCTTGGTGTCCAGGGCGTCCGTGTTGTCCCACAAGGCATCGAACAGCTTCTCGATGCGCAAGCGGGCCTGGGCGCAGAAGACCGACGCGAGTTCGTACGCCGCCTTGCCCTGGGCTTCGTCGTCGGAACGCAGCATCTCCGCGCGCACGCAGGCCGCCGAGATCGCGAACAGCTCGGCGCCGATGTCGACGACGCGGCCCAGGAAGCCTTGGTGCTTCTCGAGACCGGCCTGCCAGCGCGCCATGCCGTAGAACGTCGAGCGCGCCAGCTTGCGCGCGGACCGTTCCACGTAACGCAGCTCCGAGGCCAGCGGGCCGAATTCGCTGAACGCCGTCGGCACCTGGCCCTTGCCGGTCACCAGCTGGGGCAACCACTTCGCGTAGAAACCGCTCGCCTTGGCCGCGGCCTTCGCCTTGGCCTTGGTGTCGGAATCCGGGTCGGCCAGTGCGCCGGCCGCCGACAGGTGCGCGTCGACGGCCTCGCGCGCGATGAGCAGCCGCATGATTTCCGACGAGCCCTCGAAGATGCGGTTGATGCGCAGGTCACGCACGAGCTGCTCGACCGGCACCGCGCGTTCTCCGCGCGCGGCAAGGGATTCCGCGGTCTCGTAGCCGCGGCCGCCGCGGATCTGCATCAGCTCGTCCGCGATCTGGCAGGCCATCTCACTCGCCCAGAGCTTCGCCAGCGCGGCTTCGATGCGGATGTCGTTGCGGCCCTCGTCGCTCATGTGCGCCGACAGGTCCAGCACCGCTTCCAAGGCGAACGTCGTGGCGGTGATGAACGAGAGCTTTTCGGCCACCGCGCCGTGCTTGCCGACCGGAAGGCCCCATTGCACGCGCTCGGACGACCACTCGCGCGCGATCTTCATCGCCCACTTGCCCGCGCCGGCACACATCGCCGGGATCGACAGGCGCCCGGTGTTCAATGTCGCCAAAGCGATCTTCAGGCCCTTGCCCTCGCCGCCGACCACGTTCGCCTTCGGCACCCGGACGTTGTGCAGCCGGGTGACGCCGTTCTCGATGCCGCGCAGGCCCATGAACGCGTTGCGTTTCTCCACCGTGATGCCCGGCGAATCCGCTTCGACGATGAACGCCGTCACGCCGCCCTTGCGGCCCTCGGACTTGGGCACCCGCGCCATCACGACCAGCAGTTCGGACACCACGCCGTTGGTCGTCCACAGCTTCACGCCGTTGAGCAGGTAGGCCTCGCCGTCCTCGGTCGGCGTCGCGGTCGACGCGAGCCGCGCCGGGTCGGAGCCGACATCGGGCTCGGTGAGCAGGAACGAGCTGACCGCGCCCGCCGCGCACCGTGGCAGGAACTCCGCCTTCTGCTCAGGCGTCCCGGCGAGCTTCAACGGCTCGGGCACGCCGATCGACTGATGCGCGGACAGCAGCACGCCGAGCGTCGAATGCACCGAGCCGACCAGCATCAGCGCCTGGTTGTACGCGACCTGCGTGAGCCCGAGCCCGCCGTACTCCTCGGGGATCTTGATCCCGAAACAGCCCAGCTCGGCCAGGCCTTTGACGTACTCGTCGGGGATCTTCGACTCGCGTTCGATGACCCTGCCGTCGATAGTCGAGCAGTACGCGCGTAGTGCTTCGAGGAACTTGGCGGCCTTCGCATCGGCCTCGGCGGTCGGCCGGGGGTGCGGGTGGACCAGGTCGAGCCGGAAGCGGCCGAGATACAACTCCTTGGCGAAGGAGGGCTTGGACCAGCCGGTCTCCCTCGCCTCTTCGGCGAATGCCCTGGCTTCCTTCTCGGTCACTTTCACCTGGTCGACCACGGCGGCCTCCTTGCCGAAGGGTGTGACGAGCGTTACTCACCAGTGTTACCCCTCGGTAGTGCAAATGAAAAGCGGTGACCGGGCGAAATCCGCGCTCGCCCGGTCACCGCTCCTCGGCCGGTCGGGTCCGGTCAGCGGTGTGAAACCCGCCGCACCGACCAGCCGATCACCACCAGTGCGACACCGGCGCCCATCAGCGCGAACGGCCAGACCGGCGCGCTGGAGCCGTCACCGGCCGGGGACACGCCCGGCGTGAAACCGCCCAGCTTGCCTTGCTGGGCATAGGCGGACCCGGGCAGCTTGTCGGCGTACTGCTGGTGCACGAGCCGCTGGTACGCGGCCACGGTCATGCCCTTGCCCACCTGGGCGCGAGCGGGGTCGTTCAACGGCACGACCTGCCCGTTCTCCACGCGGTACCAGGCGTTGATCTGCGGTTCGGTGAACACCGCGGCGCCCTGCGCCGGGTAGGTGACCTCTTCGGTGCCGGTGGTCAGGTTGGAGGCTTCCCAGCCCTGACGGCCGTCACGGGTCAGCCACACGGTGGCCTCCTGGCCGCTCGCCGCGCGGGTCTTCACCGCGAGATAGGCGAACCCGCCAGGCTCCTGACTCTGGCCGGTGACGAACTCCGGCGTCAGCGAGAACACCCGCAACGGCTGGCCGGTCACCTGGGGCGCCTTGGCCGACTCGGCCTGCACCGCGAAGCCGGACCTGCGGTCGAGCTGCACGAAGAACTTCGACAGTTTCGCTTGTGTGTCAGGCGAAGCGGCGACCTGACGGGCGGCGGCGATATCCGCGTCGGACACCCCGCCGACGCCGTAGCCGTCGGCCGAAGCGGTACCGGCGCCGAGCGCGAACAGCGCGGCGAGCGCGCCAAAGAATGCGATCTTCCTCATGTCACGCCCCGATCCGGTAGAGCGACTGTGCCCACTGGAACTGTCCATTGCGGACATACGAGTTGTAGGACATCGCGCTGTAGCGCTGGCTCGAAGGCCACGGGTCGCCGTAGTAGAGCTGCTGGGTGGTCGAGTCGTAGCCGTAGATGACCTGCGCGTGACCGCCACCGGCCGTCCAGTAGATGCCGGTCTCGATCGGGCGCTTGGCGTCGATCTCGGTGCGGACCGAGGTGAAGCTCAGCGCCTGCGTGACGGTGCCCGGCCGCAGGCCGAGTGCCTGGTAGCCGCGCTGGACCCAGCTGAGCTGGCCCGCCTGGTTCGGACACGGGGTGCCTGGCTGGTAGCCGCGCGAGTAAGCGCAGAAGGTGTTCTGGCTGGTGCTCGCGCCGTAGCCGAGCGAGCGGGCGATGGT
This sequence comes from Amycolatopsis sp. NPDC059657, assembly GCF_042734395.1. Taxonomy (NCBI): domain Bacteria; kingdom Bacillati; phylum Actinomycetota; class Actinomycetes; order Pseudonocardiales; family Pseudonocardiaceae; genus Amycolatopsis; species Amycolatopsis sp. NPDC059657. The sequence goes on from NZ_JBHWEB010000163.1 coordinate 7,641, forward strand.
GAGCCCGCTGGCCGCCCAGCACCACTGGTTCTGCTCCTGGACGAGCTGGGAGATCGGCACCGTGACGGCTGCTTCGACCCCGGCGTTGGCCGGTGGCGCGAAGAGCCCTAGTGACAGCAGGCCCGCGATGACCGCGCCCGCCATCCTGGAGTGTCTGAACCGCATTTCTGCTCCTTTGCAGTCGGTCATGTCGAGACTCGCCTGCAAACGAACGGAGCAGTAATCCCATTGGGGATAACACCCACCTTATGGGCGGGTTATCTGACTTAACGTGACGCTTCCGCCAAGGCTTCCGGGTGATCCTTGCACCACTGGGCGAAGTGCGGATTCCGGTCGATGGACGCCCGATAGGCCGTGACGGCGCACTGGAACACCTCGTCCAGCATCGGCAGCACGGTCTTGTCCTCGCGCATCGCGAACAGCAGCGTCGTCCAGAGCGGATCTCCCTTGAACGGCAACGCGAGCAGCCCCGGCGGCGGCGCGGAGGCCGCCTGCGCCAAGCACACCGCGCCCTGCGCGATCAGCGTCCCCGCGGTACCGGCCTCCGAGGTGTAGTGCCGGATCCTCGGCACGAAACCGGCGGCGGCGCACGCCGCCTGGAATCGCACACGCACGGCGTTTTCGTGTGGTGGTGGCAAAATCCAGTCGGCGTCGGCGAGATCGGCCAATTCGACCTGACCGTCCTTGATGGCCGGATGCCCCTCGGCGATCCCGGCGAAAATGGGCTCGGTGGCCAGCGGGCGCACCACGAGCCCGTCGTAATGATGGGCCTCGGTGCCGTCGAACCGCTCGACCAGCGCGCAGTCGACGCGCCCCGTCGAAAGCAGCTTGAGCAGCATCAAGGCGGCCGGCTCCGCCCAGGTCTGGACGTCGACCTCGACCAGCCGCGTGCGCAGCTGCTCGATGAGGCTGCCGATGATCAGCAGCGGGACATAGCCGACACGGAGCGTGGTCGGCGTCCCGCCCTCGCCGTGCTTGCGCGCGGAGACGACCAGCGAGCGCATGTCGGCGAGCAACGCGTCGGCCCTGTTCAGCACGAACCCGCCGAGCGCGGTCGGGCGCGAGCCCTGCGCGCTGCGCTCGAACAGCTCGCCGCCGAGTATCCGCTCGATCCGCTTGAGCTGAGCGGTCAGCGCGGGCTGACTGATGCCCAGCACCGTGGACGCCTTGCTCACGCTGCCGGTTTCCGCCACGGCGCGGACGGCGCGCAGATGGCGCAGCTCCAGCTCAGCCATCCAGTGAGGTTATCCCCCGTTTCGGGGGCAAAACGACCTGCGAAAGTCGGGGGCGGCTACATTCGGCCGCATGGCAGCGCCCCACCTACCCGGTCCGGTCGGTTTCGTGCTCGGCGGGGGCGGCAGCCTCGGCTCCATGCAGGTCGGGATGCTGCGCGCGCTCGACGAGGCCGGGATCAAGCCGGACCTGGCCGTCGGCACCTCCGTCGGCTCGCTCAACGCCGCCGTGCTGGCCACCGGCGACTCCGCCGAACGGCTGCGCAAGATCTGGTCGCAGATGACCAGGCACGAGGCGTTCCCCGGCGGCGTGCTGAGCCAGGTCAGGACGCTGCGGCACACCAAGACGCACCTGTTCCCCAACACCGGCCTCGCCGCGATCATCGACGAGCATCTCGGCGAAGGCAGCAGTTTCGAAGACGCCACGATGCCGCTCGGTGTGGTGGTGACCGACGTCGAGACCGCCGAGCCCGTGCTCATCCGGTCCGGCCCGCTCAAGCCCGCACTGCTGGCGAGCGCGGCCATCCCCGGCATCTACCCGCCGGTCGAGCACGACGGAAAGCTGCGCTACGACGGCGGGCTGGTCGCGAACGTGCCGATGCGCCAAGCGCTGGCCATGGGCGCGAAGTCACTGGTCGTGCTCGACTGCGCGTTCCCGGGGCAGCTGCCGGACCGGCCGCAGACGTTCGCCGAGGTGATGATGTTCACCGCGATGATCAGCATGCGGAATCAGGCGGTGCTCGAAGCACCGGTCGCGGCGGCCTCGGTTCCTGTGGTGTATCTCCCAGGACCGGCCCCGATGCGCCTCAGCCCGCTCGATTTCAGCCACACGGAGGAATTGTCCGAGCAGGCATATCAGTCAGCCCGGACATTTCTGGAGCAGATCGCCGTGAATGGCCCAGGCCTATACGGAGCGCCGGGCCTGCTGACCTAGCAACCTTCCGGGAGAATGGACGTCTTGGCTATCGCGTAGTTTTGAAGGCACAGACGTCCAGGTATCTCACAAGAAGAGACCACATGTTTCCCAAGAAGACTTTACTTTCCGCTTTGCTGATCGCGGGGCTGGCGCTGTCCGCGTGCAGTTCCGGCGACAACGCCGCCGCGCCGTCCGAAGGCGGCAAGCAGGCGGCGTCCGGCGTCTCGGTGAGCATCGAGCCCGCCGCGGGCCAGAACGTCAACCCGGCGATACCGGTCACCGTCAAGGTGACCAACGGCAAGCTGAGCGACGTCACGGTCACCAACACCGCCAAGGGAAAGGCCGTCAAGGGTGAGCTCGCCGCCGACGGGCTTTCCTGGGCCACCACCGAACCGCTCGGGTACGCCAGCACGTACAAGGTGCTCGCGCACGCGACCGGCACCGACGGCAAGCCGGTCGAGCAGCAGAGCCAGCTGACCACCATCTCGCCCAAGTCGCAGGCGAACGCGAACCTCATCCCGGCGCCCGCGTCGGTGAAGGACAGCGGCGTCGGCGTCGGCCAGCCGATCGTGTTCGATTTCAAGGTGCCGGTCAAGAACAAGGCGGAGGTCGAAAAGCAGCTCTCGGTCGAATCCACGCCGAAGCAAGAAGGCGGCTGGTATTGGATCGACAACAGCGCCCATTACCGCCCGAAGGAATACTGGCAGGCGGGCACCACGCTGAAGGTGACCGCGAAGATTTACGGCGTCGATTTCGGCAACGGCGTCTTCGGCGCGGAGGATCGCGTCGAAACGTACAAGGTGCACGATTCCTGGATCGCCAAGGCCGACGGCAACACCGAGCAGATGCAGATCTTCCACAACGGCGAGATGGTCAAGTCGATGCCGATCTCGCTCGGCAAGGACTCCACGCCGACACACCTCGGCGCGCATGTCATCTCCGACAAGCACGAGCACTACACGATGGACTCGTGCACCTACGGCGTCTGCCAGGGCCAGCCGGGGTACTACAAGTCGAACGAGAACTGGTCACTGCGCATCTCGAACGACGGCGAGTTCGTCCACGAGAACCCGAACAGCGTCGGCGCGCAGGGCAGCTCGAACGTCTCGCACGGCTGCATCAACCTCAACGGCGCCAACGCGCAGTGGTTCTACCAGAACCTCGGCCTCGGCGACGTCGTCGAGGTGACCAACTCCGGCGGCAAGCCGCTGCCGGTCTGGGACCTCTACGGCGACTGGTCGCCGACCTGGGAGCAGTGGAAGGCCGGTAGCGCCATCAAGTAATACTGGACGGGTGGATGCCCGAGAGCTCGTCGCAGGCGCCGGCCGGATCGTGGTGCTGACCGGCGCCGGGATCTCGACGGACTCGGGCATCCCCGACTTCCGCGGCCCCAACGGTCTCTGGACCAAGAACCCCGGCGCCGAGAAGATGTCCGACCTGCGGGCCTACAGCACCAGCCGCGAGGTCCGCGAACAGACATGGCAGGCGCGGCTCGTCCACCCCGGCTGGTCGGCCGAGCCGAACGCCGCACATCACGCGCTCGCCGACCTGGAACTGACAGGGCGGCTGCGCGCGATCATCACGCAGAACATCGACCGCCTGCACCAGAAGGCGGGCTCGACGGTCGTCATCGAGCTGCACGGGACGATGTTCGAGTCGGTCTGCCTGTCGTGCGCCGACCACCGCGACATGCGCGAGTCGCTCGACCGCGTCCGCGCGGGCGAGACGGACCCGCCGTGCCTGGCCTGCGGCGGGATCCTGAAGTCGGCGACGATCTCGTTCGGCCAGTCGCTGGACCGGAAGATCTTCGACACGGCCAAGTACGAGGCCCGGACCTGCGATCTCCTCATCGCCGCCGGGACCTCACTGGCCGTGCAGCCCGCGGCTGGCCTGGTCGGCCTCGCCTCGTCACACGGCGCCAAGATCATCATCTGCAACGCCTCGGAGACGCCCTACGACGGCTTCGCGGCGGCGATCCTCCGCGACCCATTGGGCGAGATCCTGCCTGAGCTGGTCAAGGACTCGTGAGTGGTATGGCCGGTTAGAACCGGCCATACCACTCACGAGTCCTTATGCCTGGCGATCACGGTCACCGCGACCATGGCAGCCGCCAGCAGCGCCGTGAGGTGGATCGGCGCCGGGCTGAACGAGGCCGCGAGCACCAAGGCCGCCGTCACCGGGTAGCCGATCGCGATCGGGCGGCACTCGTTGGCGGGGCCGATGTGCAGCAGCCAGACGCTGAGCAGGTAGATCGCCACCGGGACCGTGGTCGGCAACGCGGCCATGACCGGGCCGAGATGGGTCGCGTGGGTGTCGTAGTCGACAGCGACCTCCAGGCCCGCGCCGACCGCCGCCGCCGAGGCGAAGATCAGGTAGTGGCCGTAGCCCCAGCTGGTCGACGTGCGCATGGTGGAGTTGCGCACCAGCCGCAGATGGCCGGGCTGGTCGAAATACAGCCACCACAACGAAAAGACCAGCACGAGGCCCGCCGCGGACAGTATCGCCAGCGCCGCGGTGTGCTCGCCCGCGGCGATGCCCTCCTTGATCGCCGTCGTGGCGGCCAGGATCGTCTCGCCGAGGACGATGATCGTGAACAGGCCGTACCGCTCGGCGATGTGCTCGGGGTGCCAGCTCGTGTGACCCGCGCGCTCAGCGACCACCGGTACCGCGAACTCCAGCAGCACCAGCAGGAAGAAACTGGGCACCAGCAAGGATTCCGGCAGCGCGAGCCGCACGATCCACAGTATCTGGACGATCGTGATGCCGGCCGCGTAGCGCAGCGCGGTCGCGCGGCACGACCGGTCGGTGACGGCCGCGCGCAGCCATTGGCTGACCATCGCGAGCCGCATCAGGGCATAGCCGATGACGATCACCGTGTAGTCGCCGGTTTCGGACGCGGGGGTCACACCGGCCGCGACCGTCAGTCCGCCCGCGATCTGGACCATGGTCGCGAGCCGGTAGGCGACGTCGTCGGTGTCGAACGCCGAGGCGAACCAGCTGAAGTTCAGCCAGCCCCACCAGATCGCGAAGAACACCATGAGGAAGTTGAGTACGCCGGTGCCGAAATGGTTCTCGGTGAGCGCGTGGTGCAGCGACGCGGCCGCCTGCGCGACCGCGACGACGAAACACAGGTCGAACAGCAGCTCGAGCGGGGTCGAGGCGCGGTGGCCCTCGTCGCTGGAGCGGGACATCATCGGCCGGTACCAGGCGCGCGCGGCGGTGTGCTCGGTCACCCGCACATCCCAGCACGAATGATCCGGAAATGCTCGAGGTGGGCCCGGTTCCCCCTCGCCCGGGCCCACACCCACGCCGAATCACCCGTGGCACTCCCAAGCCGGCCGAACGGTCCCCCGCGGACGCCGACCGTGCTTCGGTTGAGAGGTGACGGCCGCTGCCCAACGCGACCGGGCAACGCCGCCGAATCCGGCGGGCGACCCCATCCCCGGGTCACCCGGCCAGGACGCCACTTGGGGTAGTGGTGGCACTCGACGAAGGCTCCATAAGATGTACCCGGTTGCTCTGAGTAGCGCTAGCGCCGAAGTTCGCTCGTCACCCAGATGGAGTATGATATATCACCACGCGTGATGCGATGATCCATCTGGGTGGTCTAGTCCTGTGAAATCACTGCCCCTTCGGGCAACGGCCGTCGCGCACGGCGAACACGGAGCTCCGCCAAGGCGAGTCCGAGCGCGATCAGCGTGATCACGATGGCACAGCCCAGAGCGGCCGAAAGCGCACGCGGATAGTCACCGGGCAGCAGCGCGTGGAACACCGCGGCGAGCACGGCCGTCCCGATCGCGGTGCCGATCCGCTGCCCCGTCTGCAACGCGCCACCGGCGACACCGGACAAGGGCGCGGGCACGCACTCCAGGGTGAGCGTGACGTTGGGCGAGATCACCATCCCGCCGCCGACCCCGGCCACCAGCAGCGGCAGCGCGACGGCGAGTCCCGCGAACTGCGGCGGAACGAGGTTCACGACGACGGCGACGACCGCCAGCCCGGACGCGACCATGGTCAGCCCGATGGCCGTGAGCTTGCGGCCCCAGGTCGACACCAGCCGTCCGGCGACCGCCGCGGACACGGCCGAGCCGAGTGCGAACGGCGTGACCGCGAGCCCGGACTCCAGCGGCGAATATCCCAGTCCCTGCTGGAAGAAGATCGCGAACACCAGCCAGATCCCGGCGAACCCGCAGAAGTAGATGGCGCCGACCGCGGCCCCGGACGCGTAGCCGGGCGTGCCGGTGAACAGGCGGATGTCCAGCAGTGGCGGGCGGCCCCTCTCGACGGTCCGCCGCTCCCAGCGGACGAACGCGAACCCGGCCACCGCCGCGACCGCGAACAGCCACCACATGCCGCCGGAGATGAGCGGCAGCAGCACTCCCAGCACCGCCAAGCCCAGCAGGACGATCCCGGCGAAGTCGACCTCGTCGCGCAGTCTTCCGTGCCGTCGCGGCGCCTTCGGCAGCCAGCGCGTCGCGAGCACGAACGCGAGCAGGCCGATCGGGACGTTGACGAAGAACACCCAGCGCCAGCTCGCGACGGACAGGATCGCGCCGCCGAGCACCGGCCCGACCGCGGTCGAGATCCCGACGGTCGCGCCGAACAGGCCGAACGCGCGGCCCCGTTCCGGCCCGCGGAACATGTCCTGGATCAGCCCGCTGTTCTGCGGGGTCAGCATGCCCGCGACCGCGCCCTGCAGCAGCCGCGCGAGCACCAGCGTCCACTCGTTCGGCGCCGCGCCGCAGAACGCGCTCGCCAGCACGAAACCGGCGAGCGCGAGCAGGAACATCTTGCGCCTGCCCAGGATGTCGCCGAGCCTGCCGCCGGTCACCAGCACCAGGCCGAACGTCAGCGCGTACCCGGAGACCACCCACTGGATGCCGCCGTTGGACGCGGGCAGCTCCCGCTGGATCGACGGCAGCGCCGTGTTGACGATGCTGACGTCGAGCAGCCCCATGAACCCGGCGGCCAGCGTGACCGCGAGCGCCTTCCAGCGCCGCGGGTCCGGCTCGGCCGAGGTCATCGCGAGTTGGCGGTGATTCCCCGGATCCCCTTCAGCTCCCCGATCAGCATCGAGGTGACCTTCACCGGGTAGTCGTAGAGCGCGAACACCGTCTGCTTCTTCTGCCCGACCAGCTTGAGGTGCACGGGGGTGTCGCCCTTGTGCGCCAGCAGTGTCGACTTCAGCTCGCTCACCACGGCCTGGTCGATCTTCTCGGCGGCGGCGAGCAGCACCAGCGGCGGCTCCTCCTCGCCGATGGCGGCATCGGACAGGTCCAGCGGCACCAGTCCGCCGCCGAACACGGACATCTTGTCCTCGCGCCAGTTGACCCTGCCCTTGACCAGCACCGCGTTGTCCTCGATGAGGTCACCGGCGAACATCGCGTACGCCTTGGGGAAGAACAGCACCTCCAGCGCGGCGTCCATGTCCTCGACCGTGCAGATCGCCCAGGGCTCGCCCTTCTTGTTGACCCGCCGCTCGAGCGAAGTGATCAAGCCGGAGATGACGAGCTCACCTTCCCTCGGCGGGTCCGCGAGGATCGACGCGATCGGGCGCGGCGCGTGCTTGCGCAGGATGAACTCGGCGCCGTCGAGCGGGTGCGCGGAGACGTACAGGCCGAGCATTTCCCGCTCGTAGCCGAGCATCTGCTTGCGCGGATACTCCTCTTCGCCGAACTTGAGGTGCGCCAGCGGCGACGAGGCGACGGCGGCTTCGTCATCGTCCCCGCCGAAGCCGAACAGGTCGAACTGGCCCATCGCCTCCTGGCGCTTGAGCGGCACCACGGCTTCGACCGCGTCTTCGTGCACCTGGATCATCGAAAGCCGGGTGGCGCCGAGCGAGTCGAACCCACCGGCCTTGATCAGCGATTCGATGACCCGCTTGTTGCAGGCCACGAGCTCGGACTTGTCGAGGAAGTCGGTGAAGGAGGAGTACTTCCCCTTCTCCTCGCGGGTCTTGATGATCGACTCGACGACGTTCGCGCCGACGTTGCGGACGGCACCCATGCCGAAGCGGATGTCGTCCCCGACGGCCGCGAACCGCAGTGCCGACTCGTTGACGTCCGGCGGCAGCACCTTGATGCCGAGTCGGCGGCACTCGGACAGGTAGATCGCCGACTTGTCCTTGTTGTCACCGACCGAGGTGAGCAGCGCGGCCATGTACTCGGGCGTGAAGTTCGCCTTGAGGTACGCGGTCCAGTACGAGATCAGGCCGTACGCGGCGGCGTGGCTCTTGTTGAACGCGTAACCCGCGAACGGGAGGATCGTGTCCCACAGCGCCTTGACCGCTTCGGGCGAGAAGCCGCCTTCGACGAGGGTGCTGGACTTCATGCCTTCTTCGAAGCCGACGTACTCCTTGTCGAGTACTTCCTTCTTCTTCTTACCCATGGCGCGGCGGAGCACGTCCGCGCGGCCCATGGTGTACCCGGCCACCTTCTGGCCGATGTGCATGATCTGCTCCTGATAGACGATCAGGCCGTACGTGTCGGCCAGGATCTCCTTCAGGGGCTCCTCGAGCTGCGGATGGATCGGCTTGACCTTCTGCCGATGGTTCTTGCGGTCCGCGTAGTCGTTGTGCGCGTTCATGCCCATCGGGCCGGGGCGGTACAGCGCGCCCACCGCCACGATGTCGTCGAAGACCGTCGGCTCCATGCGGCGCAGCAGGTCACGCATGGGCCCGCCGTCCAGCTGGAACACGCCGAGCGTGTCGCCGCGGGCGAGCAGCTTGTACGTCTCCGGGTCGTCCATGCCGAGCCGGTCGAGGTCGATGTCGATCCCGCGGTTGGTCTTGATGTTATCGATCGCGTCGCCGATGACCGTCAGGTTCCGCAGGCCGAGGAAGTCCATCTTCAGCAGGCCGATGGCCTCGCACGACGGGTAGTCCCAGCCGGTGATGATCGAGCCGTCGTCACGCTGCCAGAGCGGGATGGCGTCGGTCAGCGGGTCGCACGACATGATGACCGCGCAGGCGTGCACGCCCGCGTTGCGGATCAGGCCCTCGAGACCGCGCGCGGTCTCGAAGATCGTCTTGCACTCTTCGTCGGTCTCGACGAGCGCGCGTACCTCGGCGGCCTCGGCGTAGCGCTCGTGGCTGGAGTCGACGATGCCCGAGAGCGGGATGTCCTTCGCCATGATCGGCGGCGGCAGCGCCTTGGAGATCCGGTCGGCGATCGCGTAACCCGGCTGGCCGAAGTGGACACGGGCGGAGTCCTTGATGGCCGCCTTGGTCTTAATGGTGCCGAAGGTGATGACCTGCGCGACCTTGTCCACACCGTACTTTTCGGTGGCGTAGCGGATCATCTCGCCGCGGCGGCGGTCGTCGAAGTCGATGTCGATATCGGGCATCGAGACGCGCTCGGGGTTCAGGAACCGCTCGAACAGCAGCTTCTGCGGGATCGGGTCCAGGTTGGTGATGCCCAGCACGTACGCGACCAGCGAGCCTGCGGCCGAACCACGGCCGGGGCCGACGCGGATGCCCACGCTGCGCGCGTAGTTGATGAGGTCGGCGACGATCAGGAAGTAGGCGGGGAAGCCCTTGCCGATGATGACGTCGAGCTCGGTCTCGATGCGCTCGTGGTAGTACGGGTCCGGCGCGCCGTCCGGGTACCGCCACTTCATGCCCTTTTCGACCTCGGCGCGCAGCCAGGTGCCCTGGTCGTAGCCCTCGGGGACGGCGAAGAACGGCAGCCGGTCCTTGTGCGAGTACACGTCCTCGTACGACTCGATGCGTTCGGCGATGAGCAGCGTGTTGTCGGCGGCGCCCTCGACCTCGCTGTCCCAGTACTCGCGCATCTCGGCGGCGGACTTGAGGTAATAG
>NZ_JBHWEB010000164.1:0-17350 GCF_042734395.1 Amycolatopsis sp. NPDC059657
GCTCTGGAACCCCCAATGTGGCTTTCGTCAGCTCTGAGCTGACGAAAGCCACATTGGGAGGCTGAAACCTGACGAATGCCGCATTGGGATTTTTTTCGGCGGGTCAGGGGGCGGCGAGTGCGTCGACCTCGGCCCGGCGGAACCAGCAGGCGGTGAGATAGGCCGCCGAGCCGGGGCCCAGGCCGGGGTGCACGCCGGACACCACGCGAAGTGTGTGTTCCCACGAGCGGCGCAGTGAGCCGTTCGTGGTCGCCGGGATCCCGGTGCCGGCCAGCGCGGTGCGCAGGTGACGCCAGCGCGCGGCCCCGGTCTCGATCAGGCCTTCCGCGGTGAACTGTGTCAGCGCGCCGTGGCGGACCCGGTCGACGGCCAAGGTGACCAGTGCCGGGTCGTCGGCGAGTGTCGCGAGGCCGAGCCCGGCGAGCAGGCGTTCGGCGTCCAGGCCCATCAGGATCACGCCCGCTTCGGTCGACGGCGGGTCGTCGATGCCGGGCAGTGAGAAGCGGGTGTCGTGGTCAGGCACGCGAGACCGCCAGGTCCGGCACCAGCGTCCGGCCGAACAGGCCCGCCGCCACCGCCGCGGCCACCCGTGCGGTGGCGATGCGGTGGCCGTCGATGTTGCGGGCGGCCGGGCCGAGGACCATGCCCGCCGTGGCGCCGACCGCGTGCACCCGCGGCGCGAGCCGGTACGCGAGCGTGCGCTCGTCGAGGTCGGCCCAGCCGTCGCGGGCGCCGATCACCTCGTCGGGCAGCACCTCCGAGCCGGTCGACGGCGTGGTGCCGAGCGCGAGCAGCGCGAGGTCGCCGTCGATCCGGGTGCCGTCCTCGAGTTCGACGGCCACGCCTTCGGTGACGGCCTTGACGGCACGGCCGCGATGCACGACCAGTTTGCCCTCGGCTTCGGCACGCTGAAAGCCCGGCCGGAATTCGAACATGATCGACGCGCGGCGGAACCTGCCCATCAGGGTGAGCCGGTCTTCCCAGCTGACGCCATCGAAGCGGGCCCTGCCCTCAGGCCGGAAGAATTTGGAGTTGACGTCCGCGCACTGGTAGCGCTCTTCGGTCTCGCGGATCACCCAGTGCACCTCGGCGCCGTCGGCGAGCGCGTTCGACACGAGATGCGCGGCCGTGAGCCCGGCGCCGATGACGATCACCCTGCCCGCGCCCGGCGGCACCGGCTGATCCCAGTACCGCACGCCCGCACCGGTCCACCAGCCGTCCGGCGCCTCGCGGCGTGATTCGCCCATGCACAGCACGGCGAACCGCGCGGTGACCGTCGTGGTGTCCGTGCGCACCGCGACCGAATCCGCCGACGGCAGCACGTCACGCACGTTCTGCCGCCACGTCCGCTCACCGATGTGGTGACTGGCGACGAGATGCTCGCAGTAGGCCTCGAAGACGTCGACGGGGACCACCGACCGGTGCCCGGCCTGCGCCATGCGGATCTCGTTGCGCTCCACCGCGGAGAGCAGAGACCAGTGCATCCGCGCGAAGTCGAGCAGCTCGCAGTCGCGGAAGCCTTCCACACCAGGATGATGCTCGTACGGGGAACGCAGCACCCGTTGCCGCAACAGGTCTATCCGGGTGAAGAACCGGCCGCACGGGCGGTCGCGGTCGAGCAGCACGACATCGCGGATCCCGTGATGCCACAACGCGGACGCGACCGCGAGCCCGGCCGGCCCGGCGCCGGCGATCACCACGTCTGCCGAGCGCGGTGGCACGGCGGAGTCGGCGAAAGCGGGCGACGGCAGCAATCCCGGCCAGTCACGGCCTCGGGCGGAGCCGAGCAGATGCGGCTCGGGGACGAAGGAGATCACGTCAGCCGATGATGGTCACCGGAACGATCACTTCGACGACAGGCCGTTCGCCCATCCCGTCGGTGATCAAGTCCTGCAACGTCTGCGACGACTGCTCCGCGGTGTCCGTGGAAATCGGGCTGTACCGCGAGTAGGAGTAGGTGGGACGGCGGCTGCCCGTCTCCAGCGTGTAGACCTTCAGCACCGCCTCGCCGGGGCGCACCTCACCGTCGTAGAAGGTGAGCCGCCGCTGGTCGGGCGTCATGAAGGACTTCGAGAACTGCCGCGAAAGCACCAGCGTGTCCTCGTCGTTGACGAAGGTCGACTCCTCGTCGGTGACCACCTGCATCGCGACCCAGGTCTGGTCGGTCAGGTTCGTCTCGGACTTGATGATCTGCCAGCGGCCCGGTTCCGGGAGGTTCACGCACACGGACACGTCGTGCCCGGCGGTGTCGATGGCACCGGAGATCATCAGTACCCGGCGGCGCACATCGGCGACGCCCGCGAGCTGAATGTCCCTCGCCCGCACTCGGGTGGTCACGTCTAGTCCAGGCAACTCGGGTGATGACATAGTGACAATGCCTCCCAGTCAGTAACTGGAGAATTCCACAGGGCCGACACGCGTGTCAAGATTGTCGTCAGGCACTACGACGTGCGGAAACCTGTTGCACCGCAAGCTTTCTCAGCGTCGACAACAGAGCGTCACTCAAAACGGTGTCAGGCGTCGAATGTTCGAGCGAGACGTCGATTTCGGCTACCCGCCGCATCGCCGCGGCGTAGTCGTCGAGCACGGCGAGCACGTCGTCCCTGCCGAGTTCACGCAGCCGCGCGAGTATCGCGGCCAGCGCCAGTTCCGGCGCCGATCCCGGTTTCGCCGGAAAGACATGCCTTTCCGCCAAATCCGCAACGGTCCGTTCGGCCCATGGCGTTACGCTGGATACCACTTCCTTGACCGCCGCCAGTGGTAATCCGCCGATTTCGAGCAGCGCTCTGATCACCTTGAGTCTGCGTATGTGCTGCTCGCCGTAACGGGCCTGGTTCGGCTTGACCCGTTCGCCCGGCGGCAGGATGCCTTCGCGCACATAGAATTTGATCGTCGCGATCGGGACTTCCGCTATCCTGCTCAACTCCGCCATCCGCACAGCGAATCCTTCCCTCCGCTTATCCTCCCAAGTTACCGTCGGCACACCTCGAAATAGGGTGTCCACAAGCGGTTAAAGCACTTATGGAGAACACGCCCTATCACCCACCGTCACGAACTGGAGCCGGGATGACGACCTTGGAAGCGGCCACCTCCTCGAAGTGGATCACCGCGCTGAACACCAGGTACCACAAGGTGGCCCTGACCCTCTTCGCGATCGTGGTCGTCGCGCACTGGGCGGAACACATCGCGCAGGCCGTGCAGATCTACGCGCTGGGCTGGAAACTGCCCGAGGCGCGCGGCGTGCTCGGCCTGCCGTTCCCGTGGCTGGTCAAGTCCGAGTGGATGCACTACGGGTACGCGATCATCATGCTCGTTCTACTGTGGATGCTGCGCAGCGGCTTCGACGGCCGGTCGCGCCAGTGGTGGAACCTGGCGCTGGGTATCCAGTTCTGGCACCACATCGAGCACCTGCTGCTGCTCATCCAGGCGCAGAGCGGCTGGCGCCTCGGCGGCGGCGCGGCGCCGTCGAGCATCATCCAGCTGTTCGTGCCCAGGGTCGAGCTGCACCTGTTCTACAACACGATCGTCACCATCCCGATGATCATCGCGATGATCGTGCACCGGCGCGCGGCGGCCGACGAGTCGCTGTGCACCTGCTCGGTCCCGCGCGTGCCCGTCGCCGCCTGATGCTCGCGAGGCTGCTGGGAGTCGTCGGCCTGCTGTTCACGCTGGCCGTGTTCGGCGCGCCGCCCGCCTCGGCACACGTCGAGATCATCTCGACCATCCCGGCGGAGGGCACGCGCCTGCAGGCCGTGCCCCCGCTGATCTCACTGCGGCTGACGGAGAACATCGGCATCCAGCAGGATTCACTGCACGTCGTCGACGAGCGTGGCACGCGCGTCGACGACGGGCCCGTGTTCCAGCCGGGCGAAGAGTCCGAAGTGGTCGGCATCCGGCTCAAGCCGGGCCTGTCCTCGGGCAGTTACCTGGTGACGTACGGGTTCATCTCGGCTGACTCGCATCCGGTGCGCGGGTCGTTCGCGTTCGTGGTGGGTGACGGGCCGCTGCTCACGGCGAGTGGTTCGGTGTCCGCCTCGAACGGCACCAACACCACGGTCGACGTCATCCACACCGCGCTGCGCTGGGTTTCCTTCTGTGGCTTGGCTTTGCTCGGCGGCCTGCTGTTCGTGCTGCTCTGCCGTCCCGACGGCCGCGGCGACCGCCTCGTCCGCCGCGTGATACTCGGCGGCTGCGCGGCGACCGCGGTCGCCTCACTCGGCGTACTGGTTTTGCAGGGGCCCTATGTCGCGGGCCAGGATCTCTCGGCGGTGGCCGACCTCGGGCTGCTCGGCGCGACGCTCAAACTGTCCTACGGCAAGCTGATGCTGCTTCGTGTGGTCATTTTGGCCGTGGTGGGCCGGCTGGCTCATCAGCTATTGGGGCCCGACACACCTTCGCGGCCGCGCTACGAGAACCTCACGATGGTCGCGGGTTTCGTGCTACTGCTGACCTTCTCGGCGACCGGCCACGCCATCGCGGACCCGGTCCCGTTCTTCTCGCTCACCGCGGACATGGCCCATCTCGGCGGGATCGCGCTCTGGATCGGCGGCCTCGTCCAAATCGCGCTCTGCCTGTGGCGGCCCGCTTCCGGCGAAGACCTCGCACTGGTGCTGTCGCGATTCTCGACGGTCGCCTTCGTGTCGGTCGCGACGATCGTGGCGAGCGGCGCCTACCTGAGCTGGCGTTCGGTCGCCTCGTTCCCGGCGCTCTTCACGACCACCTACGGCGTGCTCCTGCTGATCAAACTCGCGGGCTTCGTGCTACTGCTGGCCGCCGCCAACGCGAGCCGGAACGCCGTCCGGCGCCGCGCGGTCGCGGTCGACTCCGGCGGTTCGGTCGCCACCGACCTGGGCACCCTCCGCCTCGCCGTCACCGCCGAAGTGGCGATCGCCTCGGTCGTACTGGTACTCGCGGCGATCCTCTCCTCCACCGCCCCCGCTCGCTGAAAAAATCCCAATGAGGCATTCGTCAGCTTTGAGACCAAGCGGCTTTCGTCAGCTGAAAACTGACGAAAGCCGCATTGGGATTTTTTGGCTCAGCCGAGGGCGTCGGCGGCGAGGCGGGTGCCTTCGACGCGGGCGGCGATCTTGGCGAAGGCGATGTCGCGGGAGGTGGACGTGTCGTCGGCGAAGGGCGAGAAACCGCAGTCGTCGCAGGTGCCGAGGCGGTCGGCGCCGATGTACTCGGCGGCCTGGAGCACCTTGTCGCGGACTTCTTCGGCGGTCTCGACGCGGGGGTCGATCGGGTTGGTCACGCCGACGAAGATGCGCTGCTCCGGCTGTGAGTGCTCGGCGATCGCGGCGAGCACCTTCTGGGGCTCGGCCTCGCCTGCGAGCGCGATGTAGAAGTTGCCCGCGCGCAGCTGGAAGAGGGCCGGCAGCAGCCCCGAGTAGTCGACGTCGAGGCTGTGCACCGAGTCCTGGTCGCCGCCGGGGCAGGTGTGCACGCCGATCTTCGACCGCTCCTCGGCCGAGAACCGGTCCAGTACCGCGTTGTTGAGATCCACAAAGGACTGGAGCAGCCCGCCGGACGGGTCGAGCTTCAGCGAGAGCCTGCCCTCGGTGAAGTCGATCTGGACGCTGTCCGCGCCGCCGTCGAGCGCGCGGCGGATGTCGGCCTCGGCGCCGTCGACGAGGTCGGCGAGGAACTGCTCGCGCGAGTAGCCGTCGATACCGTCGGCCGGATAGATGAGGCCGAGCGCGGACGCCGCGATAACGGCCTGCTTGACCGGCTTCGAAGCGTGCGCCAGCGCTTTCGCCAAATACGTGTCGGCATAAATACCGTACCGGAACGGACCGGAGACCAATCGCGGCAGCTGACGGGTGTGCCCGTCAGCGAACGGG
This sequence comes from Amycolatopsis sp. NPDC059657, assembly GCF_042734395.1. Classification (NCBI taxonomy): domain Bacteria; kingdom Bacillati; phylum Actinomycetota; class Actinomycetes; order Pseudonocardiales; family Pseudonocardiaceae; genus Amycolatopsis; species Amycolatopsis sp. NPDC059657. Next base: position 5,844 of record NZ_JBHWEB010000164.1, read on the forward strand.
ATCACCACACCATCGGGCGCCAGGTCCAGATCGGTCAGCGGGTACGTCGCGAAACTGGGTTTTCCTTGCTCACCATCGGTGATGACCGGTGACCCGGTCGCTTCGAACCGGGCGATCGTGTCGGCGAGTGCGGACTCTTCGAGTTTCGCAAGTGCTTCGGCGCTAATTTTTCCCGAAGCGAAGTCACCAAGTCCCTCCAGCAGGAAAGCGGGACGCGGGATACTGCCGATGGGCTCTGTGGGAATGTGCATGACGAGAATGTTTTCTCGATCATCAATCGGCGCGGTACCGCCAAATGCGCTACAAACGCTTTCTTACTTTCTGCGCACAACGGCCTACTCTCTTGCCGCCGGCAAGTCGCACTGCGACGGTGGACCGCGTGGAACCGTCGATCACCCGCAGCATCCACATCGCCGCCGACCCGCTCACCGTCTGGTCGCTGCTGAGCGATCTCCCCCGCATGGGCCGGTTCAGCCCCGAGAACGTCGGCGGCCACTGGGTCGACGGCGACGGCCCCGCCGTCGGCGCGCGCTTCCGCGGCACCAACCGCAACGGCCGGAAACAGTGGCACACCAGGGTGAAGATCATCCACTGCAGACCGGGCCAGAAGTTCACCTTCGACGTCCGCTCCCCGTTCGGCGTCCGCGTCTCGCGCTGGGAGTATGTGGTCACCGCGACCGCCACCGGCTGTGAGCTCACCGAGAACTGGTATCGCGTCGGCAGCGTGTTCGTCCGCCGTTTCCTCGGCCCGAAGGTCACCGGCCGCGCCGACCGGCCGGGGTTCAACACCTTCTCCATCGAGTACACCCTCGCCGCGATCAAGGCCGAGGCGGAGCTCCAGTGGGCAAGAAGGAAGACGTCCGCGGCCTAGCGACTGACAGACGATGCTCTGGGAAGGCCGGACACCACCGGTGCGAACTGGAGGAGAATCTTCATGAGCGTGGACGAGATCGCCCTACGTGAACTGGTCGAGACCGTCGGCAAGGCATGGGCTGCCAACGACGGCGACGCCTTCGCGGACGCCTACACCGAGGACGCCACCCTGACGCTCTCCGGCGACCGCTTCTTCTCGGGACGCGAAGTCATCCGCGCGGTTTTGACGCAGCAGTTCGCCACCGCGCACAAGGGCACGACGCTCCTGCAGAACATCACCAAGGTGCGCGCGCTCGGCCGCGACGCCGCGTTCGTGATCACCGAGGGCGGCGTGCTGGCGCCCGGCGAGACCGTGCCCGCGCCCGAGCGCGCCTTCCGTGCGATCTGGGTGATGGTCAAGGAAGAGAACACCTGGCTCATCGCGGCGTACCAGAACACCCGTACCGCGGACACCACTCTCCCGGGGGCCTGAGTCATGACACTCAAGTACAGCATCTTCCTGCCGCAGGGCTTCGTGCACGAGCTAGGCGCGTTCTGCGACCCGATCGAGGCCTACGAGACCTTGACCGCCGTCGCGCAGACCGTGGAGGCGTGCGGGTTCGACACCGTCTGGGTCGCCGATCACCTGCACACCGCGACCTCGGAGCAGCATCACCTGTTCGAGTCGTGGACCACGGTCGCCGCGCTGCTGCGTGACACCAGCCGCATCCGCATCGGCCAGATGGTCACCTGCAACGACTATCGCAACCCCGCGCTGCAGGCGAAGATGGCGTCCTCTGTGGACGTTCTGGGCCACGGCCGGTTCACCTTCGGCATCGGCGCCGGCTGGCACGAACCCGACTACCAGGCGTACGGCTACGAATTCCGTGCGGCTCCGGAGCGCCTCAAGCGCCTGCGTGAGGCCGTGCAGATCATCCTGTCACTGTGGACAGAGCTGGAGACCACGTTCGACGGCGAGTACTACCAGGTCAAGAACGCGATCAACCAGCCGAAGGGCATCCAGCAGCCGCACATCCCGCTGATGATCGCGGGCGAGGGCGAGCAGGTCACGCTCAAGCTGGTCGCGGAGTTCGCCGACATGTGCAACGTGACCCAGGACCCGATCGGGATGCGGCACAAGTTCGAGGTGCTGAAGAAGCACTGCGAGGCCGTCGGCCGGAACTACGACGAGATCCACCGCACGGTACAGACCCACTGCGTGTTCGCGGACTCCGACGAGGAGGCGCAGACGCTGGTCGCGCCGTGGACGCCCGCGGTCTTCCCCGGCGACGTCCGCGACTACGGGCTGGTCGGCAACGCCAAGACCATCCGCGACCGCCTCAAGGCGTACGAGGACGCGGGCGCGCAGGAGCTGGCGATCAGCTTCGCCTTCCCGGAGAACCCCGACACGTACCTCCGGTTCGCCGAAGAATTCATGGGGAACTGAGCGATGGAGATCGGGATCGCACTGCCCGTCAGGGAAATCGCGATCAAGGGCGCCACCGACGCCGCGCCGCTGCTCAAGATGGCGCGCCAGATCGAGGACTTCGGCTTCGACTCGCTCTGGACGGGCGACTCGTTCGTCGCCCGGCATCGGCTGGAACCCTTGACGCTGCTGGCCGCGTTCGCGTCGGTGACCGAACACGTCACCATCGGCACCGCCGCGCTGACCGCCGTGCTGCGCGACCCGATACTGCTCGCGCACACCATCGTCACGCTCGATCAGTGCAGTGGCGGCCGTCTGAAGCTCGCGATCGGCACCGGGAACCCGTTGCCGGTCAAGGCGGAGTACGACGCGGTCACCATGTCCTACGACGAGCGGGCCGCCCGTGTCGACGAGATGATCAAGTTCTTCAAGCGCGCGTGGCGTGGCGAAGACGGCGACTACACCGGCGAGTACCACGACTACCAGGCCTTGAAAGACCAGTCGCCGCCGTTACAGCGGGGCGGCCCGCCGATCTGGCTTGGCAGCAACGGAAAGCCCAAGGCCGTCGCCAGGACCGCCAAGCTTTACGACGGCTGGATGCCCGTGCTGAGCACCCCGGCCAAGTACGCCGAGTCGCTCAAGGCCATCCGCGACACCGCGACGATCACCGGGCGCGACCCGGCGTCGATCAGCACGTCGGTGTACGTGACGGTCAACCTGAGCAACAACAAGCAGGAGGCCATGGCGGGCCTGGAGGACTTCACCCGGCGCTACAACAACCTGCCGCTCGCGCCGATGTCCGCGTACCAGCTGTACTTCGGCGGCTCGGCGCCGGCGTTCATCCGCTGGATCAGCGACTACGCCGACGCGGGCGCACGCCACATCGTCATCAGGGTCGGCTCGTTCGACCACTACGACCGTCAGGTCAGGACGCTGGCCGACGAGGTCGTGCCCGCCGTGAAGGGGGACTGACCATGCGGTTCGACGGCAAGGTCGCGCTGATCACCGGCGGCGGCACCGGGATCGGCAGGGCGGCGGCGCACGCGTTCGCCGCCGAGGGCGCGACCGTGGTGGTCGCGGGCATCGACGAGGAGCCGGTCAAGCAGACGGCCAAGGAGATCGGCGCGACCCCCATCGTCGCCGACCTCACCAAGGAGGCCGACGCCGCCGCGATGGTCGAGACCACGGTCGAGCGGCACGGCGCGCTGGACATCGCGTTCAACAACGCGGGCCTGATGGTCGGTGGCCTGCTCGCCGAGCTCGACCTCGACTCGTGGTCACGCGCGCTCTCGGTGGCCACCTGCACCTGGCTGTCGATGAAACACGAGATCGGCCACATGCGGTCGCACGGCGGCGGGGTGATCGTCAACATGTCGTCGATCGTCGGCTCGCGCAAGGGCATTCCCGGCACCGGCGCGTACGGCGCGGCCAAGGCGGCGATCACCGCGATGACCAGGACCGCCGCGCTCGAGAACATCGGCGACGGCATCCGGATCAACTCGGTCAGCCCCGGCCCGATCGCCACGCCGTTCTCGCTGATCCGCGGCGAGAACGTGGACCAGCAGACGGAACGGCTCAAGCGCGCCGTCCCGATCGGCCGCGTCGGCAGCCTGGCCGAGGTGGTCGGCACCGTGCTGTGGCTCGCTTCGCCGGACGCGGGCTACGCGGTCGGCTCGGACATCGTGATCGACGGAGGGAGCACGGCATGATCCTGGTGGTCGGCGCGACCGGGGTGGTCGGGCGTGAAGTGGTGGCCCAGCTGCTCGAAGCCGGTGAAGACGTACGGGCGCTGGTGCGCGATCGCGAGGCCGCGCTCAGCCCCCAGGTCAAGGTCGTCCAAGGCGACCTCGGCGATCGGGAGTCGCTGGCAGCGGCGTTGTCCGGCGTCGGCAAGGTGTTCCTGCTGACCACCGGCGGCCCGGAAACCCCGCTGCACGACGCGAACCTCGCGACCACGGCGGCCGACGCGGGTGTCGAGCACATCGTGAAGCTGTCGATCATCGGCGCCGAGTACGGCTTCAGCGACCTGGTCAGCACCTGGCATCTCGCCGGTGAGCGCACGCTGCGCCAGATCGCCGCCCGCCCCGGCGGCCCGGCGTGGACGTTCCTGCGGCCGGGCGAGTTCATGTCCAACGCACGGCTGTGGGCTGGCCAGATCAAGGCGCAGGGCAAGGTCTTCTGGGCCAACACCGCACCCCCGGTCGCGGTCGTGGATCCGCGCGACGTCGCCGCGCTGGCGGTCACCGTGCTGACCACACCAGGTCACGACGGCAAGACGTACCGGTTCGGCGGGCCGGAGGCGCTGACCGTCGCCGAGCGGGTCGGCAAGATCGCGGCCGCGCTCGGCAAGCCGATCGAGCTGGTGGACGTGCCGGTCGCGGCGCTGCTCGACGCGGTCAAGAAGGCGGGCCGTCAGCCGCTCGTCGTCGAGACCACGCTCGGCAACCTCGGCCGCGAGGAGTTCCGTATCCAGGCGCGGAAAGTGTTGCCGGTCTTCGCCGAAGTGGCCGGCAGGCAGCCGCGTACCTTCGACGACTGGTTAGCCGCGCATCTCGACATATTCCGGTGACAGGCGGGTGAGCCCGGCGTTCGCGACGGCGCGCTCGCTGCGGCAGCCGGTCTCGACCGCGATGGCCAGTGCCTCGCGGTAGTGACCGGCCGCTTCGGCGGGCTCGCCGCGCGCCCACGCGAGCGCGCCGAAACTGTTGAGCACCCGCGTTTCCACGCCGCGGTCACCGGTTTCCTTGGTGATCGCGAGCGCCTCTTCGAGGTGTTCGAGTGCCTCGTCGAACCGGCCTTGGTCGCGGTACACGTCGCCGATGTTCTTCAGCGCGACGCTTTCGTTGACCCGCCCGCCGGTCTCCCGCGCGATCCTCAGCGCCTCGCTGAGCTGCGTCAACGCCGTGTCGTAGCGCCCGAGTGAGCGATGGATGTCGCCGAGCATGCCGCGCGCGTAGCCGACGCTCGTGTGCGTGCCGGTCTCGCGGAAATGCTCGATGCCCTCGTCCAGCAGCCGGATGGCCTCCTCACGCCTGCCCAGCGCGCCGAGCACGTCGCCGAGGTTGACCCGCGCGTAGCCCTCGCTGGTCCGGTCCCCCATCTCCAGCGCGAGGTCGAGCGCGCGCTCCAGATGTGTCACGGCCTCGTCGAACAAGCCCATGCCCCGGCAACCGCAGCCGAGCACCACCAGCACGAGTCCCTCGCTGGTGCGATCGCCGGATTCCCGCGCGAGTTCCAGCGCACGCCGCAGGTACCGCAGCGCGTCGGCGAACCTGCCCAATCCTCGGCAGACCAGCCCGAGCGTGTTGAGCACGTAGCTTTCCCGTTGCAGGTTCCCGGTTTCGCGGGCGATGGCCAGCGCCTGCTCCAGATGGCGCAACGCCTCAGTGCACCGGCCGACCCGCCAATAGCCGAGCCCGAGCAAGGTCAGCGAGTCCACCTCGCTCGCGCGGTCGCCGGTCTCCTGTGCGATCGCCGAGGCGTGCGTGTGCAGTTCGAGCGCGTCTTCGTGATAGCCGCCGACGTCGAGGTAATGCCACAGGATCCCGGACAGCCGCTTGAGGTATTCGGTGCCGGTCCCGGCGACGGCCAGCAGGTTCGCCCGCTCCGCCTCCAGCCAGGCGTGCGCGGTCGAGCGGTCGGGCCAGTCGACGATTTCGGTGTCCGGCAAGGGAATGCTCGGCCGCAGATGCTTCTCCTGCGGCACGGCGATGTCGACCGCGCGAGACGCGGCGTAGACGTAGTAGTCGCACAGCCTGGTCAACGCCTCGCGCCCGTCGACGGCCCATTCCGCCGCGAGCTCGCGCGCGTAGACCCGGAGCAGATCGTGCAACTGGAACCGGCCTGGCACGGTCTGCTGCACGAGATGCGCCCTGGCCAGCAGCTCCGTCAGCCGGTGCGCCTCGTCGACGTCCACGCCCGCCAGCGCGGCCGTCGCGGGCACGCCGAAGTCCCGTCCGGGATGCAGGCCCCACAACCGGAACACGCGCGCCGCGTCAGCCGGGAGATGCCGGTACGACCACGAGAACACCGCCCGCACCGCGGTATGCGGGTCACCACCGCCGTCGAGCAGGTCGAGCCGCCGCCGTTCGTCGGCGAGTTCGCCGGCCAGCGTCGCGAGCCGCGCGCTCGGCCTGCTGATCGCCAGCTCGGCGACCAGCCGCAACGCGAGCGGCAGCCGCACGCAGTAGCCGACCAGCGCACGGGCGGCTCGCGGTTCCGCGGTGACCCGCTCGTCCACCAGGGTCCGCAGCAGGCCGAACCCCTCGTCCGGTTCGAGCAGGTCGACGCCCAGCCGTCGCGCGCCGTGCCTGGCGACCAGTCCCGGCAGCGTGTCACGGCTGGTGACCACCACCGAGCAGGACGGCGTACCCGGCAGCAACGGCCTGACCTGGGGCACCGACCCGGCGTTGTCGAGCACGAGCAGCACCTTGAGTCCATTGAGGACGGTCCGGAACTTCGCCGCCCGCTCGTCCGGCTCCGCGGGGATCTCCGAGCCGTCGAGCCCCAGGGCGCGCAGGAACCCGGACAGCGCGTCACCGGGCTCGACAGGGCGTTCGGGACCGTAGCCGCGCAGGTCGAGGTAGAGCTGCCCGTCAGGGAAGCGCTCACGCGCCCGGTGCGCCCAGTGCACCGCGAGCGCGGTCTTGCCGACGCCTGCCGTCCCCGAAACCACCGCGATCCGCACGGCCTGCCCGTCATCGGTGAGCAACCGGTCCAGCTCGGCCAGGTGCTCCGCCCGCCCGGTGAACCCGGCGACATCACCTGGCAGCTGCGCGGGCCGTTTCGGCCCACTTCGGACACTGCGGCGCAGCACGCGCAGCTGGGCCTCGTGCAGCTCGGCGCCCGGCTCGATCCCGAGTTCCGTGGCGAGCCTGCGCCGCATGTCGTCGAACAACCGCACCGCCGCCACCTGCTGCCCGGCGCCGGCGAGCGCGAGCATCAACCGCGCGTGCGCACCCTCGTGCAGGGGCTCCTCGGCGGTCATCACCCGCAACTGCTCCGCCGCCTCTTCGTACTTTTCCAAGCTCAACGCGATATCCGCGTACGCGAGCACGGCCGCGAGCCGCCGCCCGGCGACCGCCCGGCACACCGGATGCTGCCGGAACCGGTCCTCCCCCGCCAGCACCGGCCCACGCCACACACCCAGCGCGGCGCGGTAATGCCGCTCGGCCGCGACCGGATCCCCGGCGGCCTCACCCCGCGCGACCTCGGCGTCGAACCGCAGCAGGTCCAGCTGCTCCTCATCGGCTTCGAGCCGGTACCCGCCCCCGGTGGTCACGATCTCCTGCCGCCTCAGCGCCTTGCGCAGTCGCGCGACATAGGTGTGCACCAGGTTCGCCCAGGTCGCAGGCGGATCGTCACCCCAGATCAGCTCGACGATCTCCCCGCGCCGCACCACCTGGTTCGGCTGCAGCGCCAGCAAACCCAGCAGCCACCGCTGCTTCGCCGCGCCGATCTCCACTGGAGTGTTCCCGTTGCGCAGCGTCAGCGGCCCCAGCACCCCGATCCGCACAGCCTCGTCCTCGCCCAGCACCGCGAGTAGTTTGCGCGTGGTCTCGGACCGTGAATGCCGCACACTGCCCAGCTCGGCGTTGCGCAGCGCACGCAGGCTCACCCCGGCCCGCTCGGCCAGCTGCGACTGGGTCAGCCCCGCGCCGATCCGGCGCTCCCGCAGCCAGTTGTCAGCCATGTGGTTTCCCATCGTGTGCCCCGTCCCTGCCGCTGCAGCATCACCGAAGATGCCGGTCCCGCGCCACCGCCAATCGAGTCCCGTGCCTATTTCCGCAGATCAACCCCGACTGTGCGCCAAGGTGACGGCGTCCAGTCGCGGTACAGGGTCGGCTCAAGCCGCGTTGCCTACCCTCAAGATGCGCTTGGGACGGGAGACCCGAGGGTGGAGCGCACAGCGAGGCCAGCCGTGGCGTGGGGTACGACGGGTGCACCTCACTACGGGCGTCACGGCTCGAGACGGAACCCGTCGACCACCCAGCCAGGTCGACGGGCTCTGTTTGTTTTCGCGAGCGGTATGACCGCGTTTGCGCACTCAGCCGACGCGAGATGGGCGCCCCTTTCCACTCGATACCCGGCTATGCCGCTCACGCCCCGAGGGCCGGGGGTGAGTTGGCTAGGATCGGTTCCTACTCAGGGAGAGGAACCTTTTCGTGGCTACTTGGGGCGATCTGGCTACGTTCATCCGGCAGAGCTACCGGGTCGTGCGGGATTCGGCGGACGAGATCCGGATCAGGATCTCCTTCGGGCCCGATGACGAGACCGAAGAGCGGGCGCAGGTGATGATCATCGCGCGCGAGATCCTGGACCAGAAGGAAGACTGGGTCCAGATCGCCACGCCGTTCGCCACCGTCGACCAGGTGGACCTGCTGAGCGTGCTCGAAGAGATCGGCAACACGATCGTCGTCGGCGGCGCGGCCGTGATGGGACAGCACGTGGTGCTCCGGCATTCGCTGCCGTTGATCAATCTGGACATCAACGAGTTCCTTGATCCGCTGGAGCTCGTCGCGGGGGCGGCGGAGATCTTGGAGCAGACGTTCACCGGGCGTGACGACTACTGAGTGATGTGATGTCTGGCCATCATTCGCACAATGTGGATGGCGATATCACCCGGTTTTCGAAGTCTTCCGCGTAGATACATCGGATGAGTACTCTGTCGGCCGTGGCTCGGCCGACGGAGGAGAGCGTCATGGACGGTGTTCTGCGCACGATCAGAAGACGTCGCTCACGAGGCGTCCGCCGGGCGATGGCGACCGTCGCGCTGCTCGCCGGCGTCGCCGCCGCGGGCACCGGCGTTCCCTTCGCCGCAGCTCAGCACACCGGCGACGGTATCCACTGGTCCGTGGACACGGCGCCGTTCCGGCTCTCGTTCACCTCGCGCAACCGCCCGCTGATCGCGCAGAGCGCCGGTGACACGGCCGGTCCCGGCGGCCGGATGGCCTATCAGACATCCGACGGTACGACCCATCGCTTGACGAACCTCCTGCGCCGTGACGGTTCGACATACACCGTCGCCACCGACGAGCCGAGCCGCACCGCGCGCGTGTCGGTCAAGTCGACTCCGCGCGGCGTGCGGGTGGAATGGCGCTTCGAGCCGCCGACCGGCGTGACGCAGGTTTACGAGTCGCTCACCGGGAATGACGCCGAGCATTTCCTCGGCGGCGGCGCCAACGCGCTGTACACGGATCTGCGGCATAAAATCCTGCTGAACAAAGCGCTCTTCACCAGCGCGGGCACACTCAACCGGTGTAACCGCAGCGGCATGCCGAGCCCGTTCTTCCTGAGCTCCCAAGGCTATGGCGTCTTTCCGGAGACCGACGCGATCGGCCGCATCGCCATGCCGAACGCGGTCGACGACCCGCCGCACTGCAACACCAGCCCGCCGCCTTGCCCGGTGCTGACCGGCCAGCCCGATCGCACCCAGCTGTGTTTCAAGACGGACCGACTCGACTATGAGCTCTACGCGGGCAGCGTGTCCGAAGTCGTCCGCGCCTACACCGCGAAGGCCGGTTACCCGACCATGCCGCCGGTGCGCCAATTCGCGCTGACCCATTGGCGTGACACGGTCGCCGACCAGGCCACGGTCGTCGACGACGTCAAGCAGATGATCAGCCGCGGCATCCCGATGGCGACCGAGTGGATCGACAACCCTTGGGAAACCTCGACAATGCTGCCGGGTGAAAGCCAGAACAGCAAGTGGGCCTGCAACGGCACACTGACCTTCGACACCGCGCAGTTCCCCGACCCCAAGCAGATGGTGGCCGATCTCAAGGCCATGGGCGTCCACTTGGGACTGTGGATCTCCCCGCACGTCCGCGAGGTCGCGGGCGGCCGCCCCTGCCCGCCCACCGACTACCCGCCGGGCTCGTTCATCCAGACCACCCGCACCACGGATCCGTTGCAGCTGGACCTGACCAACCCGGCCACGCTCGCGCATTTCAAGGCCAAGCTGGAAAAGCTCTTCTCGCTCGGCATCGACATGGTCAAGGGCGACCGCGGCGAGGAGTTCGAGCTCGAAGACGCCAAGTTCGCCGCGGGCACCGGCACCGACCTGATGAACACCAACCCGACCCGCTACGCACAGGCCACTGTGGACGTACTGCGCAAGCTCTACGGCGACCAGTACACGATGCTCTGGCGCGGCGGCTACACCGGCGTACCATCCATTGTGAACGGTGTGTGGGGCGGCGACCCTCAGGCCACCTTCGACGGCATGCGCCTGTCGGTGACCCGCGGCCTCAACATGTGGCTCACCGGCCACCCGGTGTGGGGCACCGACACCGGCGGCTTCAACGGCGGCCCCTCCGGTTACCCGAGTCCCACGCTTTTCACCCGCTGGAGCCAATTCTCGGCCGTGTCCCCGATCTTCGAGGTCGGCGGAGCGGGCCGCAACGCGACGCCGTGGAAGTACGACGACAAGACGGTCGCCCGCTTCAAGAGCAGTGTCTTGCTGCACTACGCGCTGTTCCCCTACCTCTACGGCCTGGCCCAGCAGGCGTCACGCTCCGGCGAGCCGGTCGCCCGCCCGCTGGCTTACAACTACCCGGCCGACGAGCAAGCCTGGACGGCCGACCAGCACATGATGGTCGGCAAGGACCTGCTCGCCGTCCCGGTTTCCGCCGATCGCAACGAGTCCGACGCGGCCGCGGGCCAGCCCACCCCGGTCGACGTGTACCTGCCCGCTGGCAATTGGATCGACCTGCACACGGGCACAGTCGTTCCCGGCGGCCAGCGCTTCGTCCGTAACTCCACTTTGGACGATTTCCCGCTCTATCTGCGCGCGGGCGCGGCGATCGGCTTCAACCAGCGCATCGACGACGTCTGGCCACAGCCGTGGAACGTCAACGACCTCGACCGCAAGGACCGCACCGGCTGGACCTACGCACCCGGCGACGGCCTGACCCACGCCACCAGCCCCACCGGCGGCACGTTCCTCGGCCACACCGCGCACGGCACCACGAACCTCGTCCTCACCGGCGCACCCGGCGAAACCCAGGTCATGGTCGCGACCCAGTCGAAACCCCGCCTGGTCCTGATCGACGGCCGCCCGGTCCCGGAGTCCACCACGGCTTTGGCGGACAAAACCGTTGGCTGGTCAATGAAACCCGGCCCTTTCGGCGGCCTCCTCTTGAAGCTTCACCCGCGCTTCGGCCTGAGCACGGTGACGGTCGCGTATTAGGGGTCGTGAGTGGTACGGCCGGTTCTAACCGGCCGTACC